>JACFNW010000178.1 GCA_019454665.1 Fimbriimonadaceae bacterium
CGGGGCCAGGTGCTCGTTCGCCCAACCGCCGAGCGGGAGCGCCAATCCGAGACCGCCCAGGTAGCAGAGGTTGAGCAGCGACATGGCGCGCTGGCGGCGACCCTCGCCGGCGACGTCGCCCATCATGGCGAACATGGCGGGCCAGATCATGCCCGCGCCAAGCCCGTCGAGCACGCGCAGGATCATGAACCAGGCCGTCTCGCCCAAACCGCTGGGCACGGCCACGGTCCCCAGCGCGCTTCCCATCGCGAGCAGGGGACCGGCCACCAAAAACGGCCGACGGCCCACACGGTCGCTCCACCGCCCCATCGGCCCCTTGGCGAGCGCTTCGGTCGCCAAGAAGACGGCCAGCACGGCTCCAACCGTGCCCGCGTGAAGCCCTCGCGACTGGGTCAGGTAAATGGGCATGGACGAGATGTTTACCATCGCGAACGCCGTTTCGCACAGCAGCGCGAGCACCAACATCCGCCGCAATCCGACGGTGTCCGGGAGCCTTACGGAACCCACATCTCCCCCAGAACCACGCGATAGGATGGTCGCCGCGCACGGGAGTACGCCTCGGAATGATGCCGGGCCCGGAACCCGTGCGCGTTCAGCTCGGCATCCAAGCGCCGCCACTCGCCGAACGCCAAGTGCGGCGAAATCGGCTGGTCCTGCAATCGCTCGCCAAGTGCGGACCAAGCATCGCGCAACGACCTAGGATCGGGGCGAAACGCCTCGGCCGACCTCAGAAACACCTGAAAGAGCATCTCGGGGTCGCGCCCGGCGGCTTTGGCGGGTCGAAGGTTCACGCGCAGAACCCGGCCCGCCGGATCGAGCGCAACCGTGGCGGGCTCGTTGGCCATTGGACGACCGACGCCGGCCCACTCGCCTTCGAACCAGGAGCGGGGTCCATCCTCGACGACCACGGCGTGTTCGCCCCCCTGCGTGGCGTGGAACAGCCATTTGTAGGCGTCCTCGATGCGGGTCTCGGGCTCGCGCTTCCAAGCCGCCAACGCGTGAGCGACCAGCGCCTCCGAAGCCGTGGGCTGCGAGACGAACAGGGCGGCGAGCGCCAGCAGGGCGGTCACGGACTGATTATGGTTCCAGAAGCCAGAGGTACCCTTGGACCCGACCGATGGCGACCCTCTACGGACCCGAACACGTCGTGCCCCAGACCATCCTTTCCGCAAAGGTGGGCGTGCTGGGCTATGGAGGCCAGGGCCATGCGCACGCACTCAACCTGAAGGACAGCGGATGCGACGTTCGCGTGGGCCTGCACGAGGGCAGCAAGAGCCGCATGCGTGCCGCTGACCACGGGTTCGTCGTGGGTTCGGTCGCCGAGATCGCGCAGTGGGCGGACGTGGTGATGTTCTGCACACCCGACGTGCCCATGCGCCACATCTACGCCGAGGGTGTGGCACCGCTTTTGCGACCCGGACAGACGATTCTCTTCGCCCACGGGTTCAACATCGTCTACGACCTGATCGAACCGCCCGAGTTCGTGGACGTCGCCCTGGTTTCGCCCAAGGGTCCCGGCAAGCGGCTCCGCGAGGAATACCAGCGGGGCTCGGGCTTGGCCGGCTTGGTGGCCGTCCATCAGGACGCGAGCGGCAAGGCGTTGGAGACCGCCCTCGCCTACGCTTGGGGCATCGGATGCGCCCGCGTCGGGCTGCTGGCCACCACATTCAGGGAAGAGACCGAGACCGACCTCTTCGGAGAGCAGACCGTGCTGTGCGGCGGCATCCCCGAGTTGATCAAGGCGGGTTTCGAGACGTTGGTCGCGGCGGGATACCAGCCGGAAGTGGCCTTCTTCGAGTGCATGCACGAGACCAAGCTCATCGTGGACCTGCTCTACGAAGGCGGGCTGGAACACATGAGGCGCTCGATCTCGGACACGGCTGAGTGGGGCGGCTACGAGGTCGGGCCGCGCGTGGTCGGCCCTGAAGCCCGAGCGGCGATGGCCGAGGCGCTGCAGGCGATCCAGGATGGGTCCTTCGCGCGCAAGATCGTGGACGAAATGGACGGTGGCGGCGCGCGGATGCGGCGATACCGTGAGGCCGAGGCCGATCACCCCGTACAAGACGCGAGCCGCGCCATGCGCGAGATGATGGGCCTCGTACCCTGAACGGACCTCAGGCCCGGCGCAACCTGCGGCGGAGCAGAGCGGCGGCGCCCATGCCCAGGGCAACAAGGGTCGCCGGTTCCGGCACGGGATCGCCCGTGATCCGCAGGCCGGGCTGCCGCTCTTGGCTGTAGGTTCCGGGTGACGCCGCACTCGCCGTCGTGTACATGTTTCCGAACGTCGAAGAGGGCGGGATGTGCCAGAACAGCATGCCGAAGAGTCCGTCGGCGCTGGTCACGGCCCAGTACTTCTGGCCCGAGGTCATCAGCAAGCTGGGCAAGGCGACCGTCACATGACCCGTCGAGCCAAGGACGGGCTGCGTGGGGAAGCTCACGCTGTGCATGAACGTGCCCAGCGTGTTCGATCCCGAATCGGCGAACAGGTTGACCGTGCCGCCCACGGACCCAGCAAGCTGGGCCTGGATCGAGAGATCCATCGAGGTGGCGAAGGCCGTGGAGGACGCCTCGAATTGCATACCGACGATGCGTGGCGTGTTCAACGCGCCTCTCACCTCGGTCCAGGAAGTCGTGTTCCAGCCCGTGTAGCCCTGGATGTTGTCGAAGATGGTCTGTGCCCCGGAGAGCGCGGCAACGCCCATCAGGGCGGCCGACATGGCGAGCCGACGTGGTGTCGTGGTTTGCATGATGTGTTCCTATCTGGTCGTTCGGATCCGCTTCGCTCGGTTGGTTCCGAGTCTTCTTGCGAATCTGAGACCAAGGTACACACCCGGGTGTGACGTGGCCGTGACGGCTCGTCGCGCACCGAACGGCGCGTCCGTCACAGTCCCGTCCAGAATCGTGGCTAGCTGCTCAACTGCTTCACCACGCGATCCAAGTAGAACTTCGCGCCGTAGGGGCCGTTGCGCTTGGAAGCCAGTTCGACCTCGGCGTAAAGGCCCTCGATCTTGTTCTGTTGGACCACGCGGACGGCGGCGAGCACGGTCTCCCAGTCGGCATCGCGCAAGCAGGCCCGCAAAGCGGAGTCCCGCTCGTTGCTCATCGCAGCCGGCAGGTTGCCAAGCGCCGCGATCGTGCGCTTGCGCAACACACCCGAGCCTCGCGTGGCCGTGGTCAGGATCAGGTCTTGGCCCTGCTTCACCGTGGCCAAGTGCCGGAACGCGTTGTTCGCGGTCACGTCGCGTAGCGATTCGATGCGGGTGGCGGCGAGAAGCGTTTGGAAGTGCGCCTCGACGCCCTTGTCGGCCAACCCGCTCATGGCGGCGAGCACCACGGGGGTCGGCTGCTGTCCGCTGACCAGCCCGACAAACGTCCGGACGTCTTCGTCTTCCAGGCCGAGTTGTGCCAAGCCGCGAACGGCGTCGGTCCGTCGCCCGAAGTTCTCGTGCTTCAGTTCGTTGCGGAAGAACGCACGCAGTTCGGGATTCCGCGCGTTGGCGAGCCGACGGGTGCTACCGAACACGGGGAACGCGCCCTGGTCGGCTTCGATCACCGGCAGCAGGGCGATGGCGGCGGCCATGTCGGCCTCCATCAACTGCCCCAGAGCCTCGTCCCGATCAATGGCGTTGGGAGCGAAGCGGACGATGCTGGCCAATTCCTCGGTCGCCCACTTGGGCTCGTACTCGCGCAGGAAGTCGTGGTGCGGGTCGAACAGGACGGCATCGGGTTTACGGTCCCGCTTGAACCTGAACTCGTGCGAATCCGCCGACAGCGGCGCGCTCGACTCCGTGAATTGACCGCCCTCGATGAAGCCGACCTTCGCCCCGATCCGATATACCGGCGTGCCGTTTGCCGTGTTCTGCGTTTGCATCACCGTGGCCACGACTTCCTTGGTCTCCTCGTTCCACGTCCACTCGAACCCGATCACGGGGTGCCCGGGCGAACGGACCCACTGGTCGAAGAACGGCTTCATGTTGATGCCGCTCGCGTCGGTCATCGCGCGTTCGAATTGATAGGTTTCGACCGGTTGGTGGCGGTGTCGCGTGAGGTACAGGTTGATGCCCTTGAAGAACGCCTCGTCGCCCACGAAGCTCCGCATGGTGTGCAACACCACCGCCCCCTTGGGGTACGAGTGCGAGTCGAACATGGCGTCGCCATTGGGGTACAGGTTGGTCGAGAGCGGCCGCATATAGCGACGGGCCTCTTGGAAGTAGCCCCGCATGTTGCCGTCGGTTTCCTGCTCGTAGGCTGCCTTGCCCCGGGCGTGTTCCATGTAGACGGTCTCGAAGAACGTCGCGAAGCTCTCGTTGAGCCAGATGTCGCCCCACGTCTTGCAGGTCACCAGATCGCCGAACCACTGGTGGGCGAGTTCGTGGGCGTTGAGGCCCGCCATGCCCCGGTGGTTCGCCTTGCCGTCGGTGAGGTTGAAGAACCCGAGGATCGTGTTCGTCACGTTCTCCATGCCGCCGCCGAAGTCGTACATCGCGCTCTGCGCGTACTTGTTCCACGGGTACTTCACGCCCGTGACCTTGCTGAACACGCGCAGCATGTCGGGCGTGTCGTCGAAGCTGGGCGCGATCAGGTTGCGGTAGCCCTTGGGGACGACGTAGAGCAGTTCGACGCCTTCCCACGTGGCGCGCTCGATGTCGAGCGGACCGCCATACAGGGCCAGCAGGTAGGTGGCGTGGGGCTGCTCCATCTTCCAGTGGAACGTGGTTGTGTTCCGGGTGGTCTGCCGCCCCATGAGCTTGCCGTTACCGAGGACTTCCCAACCCGAGGGAACGGTCGTGCGCGTCTCGCTGGTCGCGAAGTCGTTGGGGTAATCCCACGTGGGCACCCATTCGCTGTTGTATTCCGTCTCGCCTTGGGTCCAGAAGCCGACGCGCGTCTCGACGCCGTCGGTGGGTTCGATCCAGTGCCAGCCCCCTTCTTCGCCAAACGTGCCGCCCTTGAGTTCCTTGGAGCGGTACGTCGTGCCGAGTTGAACAGTCTTGCCGCCAGCCACTTCGCCCGCCTGAATGTAGAGGTTGCGACCTTCCCGCTTGAACGGCACGGCTTGACCGTTGACCGTCGTCTCAAGCACCTCCAGACTCTCGCCCGCGTGGATGAGCAGGGGCTCGGCAGTGGTGCGGAAGGGCGACACGTGGTTGACCACCTTGCCGCGGAGCATCCTGCCGGGATAATCCACCTCGAGGTCGAGTTCCACGTGAATCAGGTCGAACTGCCGATCGGGGGCGTACTGGGGTTTGAGGTTGGCCGGGTCGAACGGGTTGCGACGACCTTGGGCCGACGAAAGTGCGGCGAGGGAGACAAGCGCCACGAGGGCAAGGGACACGAGGGGACGACGAAGCGTCATGCCGGTAATCATACAGCCAAACGGAGCCGTCAGGCTTGTTCGAACCC
>JACFNW010000179.1 GCA_019454665.1 Fimbriimonadaceae bacterium
CCATCCTCATTCTGGACGAGGCCACGTCGGCACTGGACACCACGTCCGAACGGCTCATCCAGCAGTCGCTCAACACACTGATGCAGGGCCGCACGACGTTCGCCATCGCCCACCGGCTCTCAACCATCCTCAGCGCCGACCTCATCTTGGCCATCGACAAAGGGCGCGTGATTGAACGCGGGCGCCACGCCGAGTTGCTCGCGCAGAACGGACTCTATGCCCGGCTCTACAACGAGCAGTTCCGCGTCGAGTCGGAAGGGGCGCTGGGCCAGTAGTAGGGCTTCGATGCGCCAGACGTTTGTCGAACTTGGAAGGGTCCTGGAGTCGCTTCCGGCGCGACCGGTCCGGTTGATCGCCGTGGACGGGGGCGCGGGTTCGGGCAAGACGACCTTCGCCACATTGCTCGGTCAGGCGATGGCCGTTCCGGTGTTGCAGATCGACGACTTCGTCTCGTGGCTGAACCTCGAATCGTGGTGGCCCCGCTTCGAAGCGCAGGTCCTCGGCCCGCTGTTCCGAGGCGAGGACTTGGAGTTTCAGGTGCGCGATTGGGTGGGCGACACCTATGGCGAGGGTCTAGGCGACTGGAAGCGGGTCCCTTGGTGCGAGACGATGATCCTCGAAGGCATCGGCTCCTCGCGGATGGCTCTCGCGGATCGGTTGGCGTATGCGATCTGGGTGGAAGCCCCGGAAGACCCTACGAGGCCGAGTTCTTTGCGCGGGACGGCGCACGCTCTCGCGCCGACCTGCACGTAGACGGAACGCTCGCCTTCGACGACGGGTTCACGGCGCTTGGGACGATCCCGTGACCCGAATCCCTGGCCGCTGGCCGGGATTGTGCGAGTGCGCGAGTTGTCCCTCCGCTGGGTTGGAACTCGATGATGGGGGCACCTCCAGGCGAACCGCGCACGGTCTGCCGCCCTGTGAGGTTCGTCGCGCTGTAGAGACGACGCTCCCCGGCCCTCCCCAGGCTCGGGACGGAGCTTCGAGGAACACGATTGGCGGACAAGAAAACGTCCCCCCCCGAAGATGGGGTGGGTATCGCGGGGTGGGTTGCCCGACGCCTACGAACCCCGCGAGACGGAACCCGCTGTTCGAGAGCGAATCTCGAACGGGGCGCGGTTGGTCGCCAACCCCTCCCCGGCCCTCCCCAGGCTTGGGGAGGGAGTTACGAGCAAGCTGAACACTGCAAGCCGAACACTACGCACCTTAGCGCGATTCGAGAATGCGGTGCATCACAGGGTAGGAGTCCACGCTCAGAAGCTCCTCGCGATCGGGCCATAGGCGGTAGGTGGCTACCTGCGAGCCGACCTTGCCCGGGTTCCGCTGCTTCACCGTGGGGCCCGAGCCCGTGCGCAAGGTCATCGGCCGGCGCTCCTGCATCATGCGTTGCGCGATTCTCACCGGGCGATGGAGAGGCCGAGGTTCGATCAGTTCCACGAGCAACGTGTCGCCTTGAACGCGCCCGCGAACTTCGATGGGTGCGCCCGTGTCGTTCAGAAACTGCAGGTCAATGTTGGGGTACGCCACGGCGGCATCGCGGCCCGCCGCCACGTATCCCGGCGCGAAGTGGTGCTTGTGCCGCTGCACGATGGGCAACCCCGCCAGCAGAGCGGCGTTGTAGACCGTCGAAGACGTTTGGCAAACGCCGCCGCCCCAGAACGGGATGAGCTGGCCGCCGTAGCTGACCGGCGCCTTCGCATATCCGGCATCTCGCGACCAAGTGCCGACGATCTGGTTGAAGGAGAACGTCTCGCCCGCCTCGATCACCGTGCCGTTCAACTTCTTGAGGCACGTCTCGGCGTTGCGGCGCTGCCCCCCGTCCCGCCCATTGAGCGACGTGACGTAGGCCCCGAGCACGACCTCGGGTTTCGCTGGCCGAGCCAGCACGGCATAGCCCAGGCCGACCAGCGTGCCGAACGCGGCCACCGCCAACCAGCGAGAGATCACCGCTTGGTCACCTCGAACTTGTTGCTCGCCGAAGTCGCGAAGACGCTCGGATCGTACATGTTCGAGACCTTCACGGGGGCCGCCCGCGAGACGCCGGTGGACTCCGCGATCAACTCGTACTCGATCACGTTGGTGCCCTGATTCAGCCATCGGCTGAAGAACACCATCCGGTCGTCGCGTTGGCTCGCGCCCGAGAACCAGAACCGCCAGTCTTCCCATGGCTCCAGGTCGTACCGAACCTGCGGGCGCAGGTTGCTCGGGAACGGGTCCTCGATCATGGCGTATGGAATGACTTGATTGGCCTCGAGCGTCAGCTTGACGCGGATGGTCGTGCCTTCGGTCACCTTCTCAACGGGATTCCTCGATTCGCCCAACCGAAGGGTTCCGTCTTCCAGCCGCCTGGGTTCCAGCGTGTGGTACGAGCGGGTGACCTTGACGATGGCGCTGGGCTTGGCCTCGATCTCTTGGCGGGGCACCACCTGGTCCAACTGGACGCTGTAATAGACCGTGCCTCCTTCGGCGCGCACTTCGATGGTGTTCGCCCCGCTCTTCAATTTGGCCACGGGAACGTTGAGCGATGTCGCACCGCGCGCTCGATCGAGCGGCGCCCCGAAGATCGTTTCGCCGTTGATAAGGAGCGTGGCGATGGGGGTGGTGGTGAGTTCCTGGGTGCGCTGCAGGTGGCTGATGATCGCGACGAGGGTCAGGGCCGTATCCCGCGTGCTCGACCAGCCATCCGCCCGTCGCATGGACGTCAGGTATCGGACGACCTTGGGAATCAACGGGTTGGCCGGGTCGGCGTGCGAGAGCAGGCTCAGCGCCCGGGACGTGGTCTCGACGCCAAAGTAGCTTGCCGGATCCCAATGGGCTTGCTGATCGGTGGTCTTGGCCGCTCGCGACAGCACGCCGATCGCCTCGGCGGCCTTGGCTTGGTCGCCGAGTGCGACCGCTGCCAAACCGAGCAACGCGACGGCGTCAGGGTTTTGCGGGTCCATGCGTTGCGAGGCGACTTCCCGGGCCGAGTCACGACCGTGAAGCGCGAGGACATAGGCCAGATAGGCGCGGTCGGCCATGTCGGAGCGTCGCTGGCGCACGACATACTCATCGTCGCCTTTGCGTTGGGGCGGGGGAGACGCGAGCCACTTGACCGATTCGTCGAGCGCTGGGCCGACCAGATCGGCGGGCGGCGGATAACCGGCGAGGCTGGCGCGGTAGAAGCCCTCCAAGACGTAGGCCGTCATGTACGGGTCGAGGTCGCCGTTCTGCCACCAGCCCCAGGCTTGGCTCGAGCGCAAGTTGCGGAGCCGATCGTAGCTGGCGCGCACCATCTTCGGGATTTCGGCGCGGCGGGCGAGCGGCGGCAAGCCCAGCGAGTCCACGGCACGGGACGCCACGACCAGCGGCATGAACCGGCTCATCGTCTGCTCGACGCACCCGTAGGGGTACTCCACCAACGCGTCCAGCGTGGTGAACATATCGGAGGCCAGCGTGGAGGCCAACGTGATCTTCAGCGTGGACGCCTCCGTGTAAGCACCGCTCTGCAAGTTCAACTCGAGTCGTGCCGACGCGTCTGTCGAACCGGCTCGCGCCTCGCGCGTCCAATCCCCGAACGTCATCACCGGCACTCGGGACTCCATGCCGTCCGAGGGTCTGCCCGAACCATTCGAGACGGCGGTCACGGTCAGCACGGCGGACGTGGCCTGAGCGGCCTTGACCCGCCACGAGACGCTGTGCGAGCCGCCCTTGCGGATGGACGCGCGTTGCTTGGCATCGGAGAGGATGGTCACCCCGACCGCCTTCAGCTCGACGTCGAACTCCGCGTCTTGACTGGTTTCGTTCATGACGACGGCGCCGATGACCTGCTCGTCGCCATCCACCAGGAACGTTGGCGGCTGCAGGCGCACCATGACCGGCTTCTTGGCCACGATCTTATGGGTGGATTTGCCGACCTTGGCGTCGTCGGTGATGGCCACCACGGTCGCCCGCCAACCCGTCAGGTTGTCGGGTAGCCGAACGGTGACGCTGGCGGTGCCGGTGTCGTCGGTCTCAAGTACGGGTTGCCAGGTGGCCGTATCCTTGAACTCGCGGCGGATGTCCACGCTCACCGGTCCCTTCTCGTCGCCGTCCAGATACACCTCTGGGAACGAGTGGCTCGTCTGCACGCCGTTGTATCGCTGGGGATAGAACTCCTCGTAGGGGTCGAACCGGTCTTCCTTGAGTGCGTAGATCGCTTCGTCCACCAATCCGAACGAGAACTCGGCGGGCACGGGGTTGCCGTTGGCGTCGCGGGTCGTGACTTTGAACCTGGCTTCGCGACCTGGAAGATACGAAGCGGCATCGCTTTCGACGGTCACTTGGAGCTTTCGGTCGGGCACGTTGACGGCCAAACTCGCATCGGCCTGATCGAAGCGTTTGTTCCGGACGTAGACGGCCGACACGAACGCGTTGGGCGCCATACGGCGGTCCACGTCGAGTTCGATGCGGGTGGATTGCGCGGTCAGGGGCACCAGCCGCGTCGTGTAGATGCGATCGGCCTCGACGGTCACCAGAGCGACTCCGCCGGGGTTCGGTGTGCGGATGAGGACCGACGCCTCGTCGCCGACGCCGTACTCGGCTCGGTCGAGCGTCACGGTCAGTCCCTGGTCCGACTCGGGACTCCAGCTCACGTCGCCCACCCAGACCTGGGTGGTGGCCTCGATGGTGTTGCCTCGACCGTCTTGGGCGCTCGCCCGAACGACCAACGCGCCATCCGAGTTGGTGGGAACCCGCACCGTGGCGACTCCCTCGGCGTTGGTCTTGGCCGTCAGGGAGGTGCCGGGATCGCGGACCTCGCGCCCATTGGCCCAGCGCTCGGTAGCCGTGACGATGCGCACTTCGCGGTTGGCCACGGGCTTGCCGTCGGCATGGTTGGCCATGGTGACCCTGACGCTTGCCTGCTGGCCCCTGACCACCGTGTATTGCAGCGGCTCGACTTCCAGCGAGTACTCGCCTCGGGCGACGAGCGCCTTGCCCTCTCCGCTGACCGACCGGCCGTCGGGTTCGGAGACGGTGGCGTAAACCGTGAACTGCGAGTCGAGTTCGTTCGGGTTGTTGGGCGTGCGCGAACCGAACCGAAGCACGAACTTGCCGTTGGCGTCGGTCGTGCCTTCATAGTCCTGAACGTATTCTCCCGAATCGTTTTCGGTATCCCACCAGCCGCCGCCATAGGCGTCGTTGCGCAGGATGTAGCCGGTCACGGCTGCGCCGACCACCGGCCCGCCGAAGAAGTACTCGGCTTGCACGGTCATCTCGACCTGGTCGCCGCGCAGGTAGACGGGCTTGCCGGGTTTGACGGTCAACTGCATCTCGGGCTTGCTGTAGTTGGCCACGGTGACGTAGCCGTAGTGGGTGTTTTGCCCGATATGGGTGACCACGTAGTAGGTGCCCGGCTCCGCCTC
>JACFNW010000180.1 GCA_019454665.1 Fimbriimonadaceae bacterium
GAGAAACTGTCCAGTTTCTTCGGAAGGGAGCTGACCGACTTGCTCAGAAACCAGTTTGGACGCATCTATCTGGTGTACTCGGGCGGCGACGACCTGGTCCTCTGTGGCTGGTATGATGACGTTGCGCGAGCCGCGATGAGCATTCGAGAGCGCTATCAGAGGTTGCAAGTGGGAACCGTTTCTGCGGGGATCACGTTCTTCACGCGTCAATCGCCAATCCTCAAGGCAATCGAGGAGGCGGACCGCGCGATCGAGGTTGCCAAAGGCCGTCACCTGCCCGATCACGGCGACCATGTCTGCGTTGGCGGATTGCGGCTTTCGTGGGACCAGTTCGCCAAGGTCATGTCCGACGCAGACGGACTAGCCAAGGCAGTTGACAAAGGGACACTGTCGAGGGGTGAGCTGCAGCTCCTGAGGCAACTTGGCGAGCCTTGGCTGCCTTCCGCCCCGGAGGCTCAGCGCGGGTTGGCCCTTCGCACGATACCCATGATGCACTATTTCCGCTCGCGGCGAGGTAGTCGAGGCGAAGGCGATTGGCCGAGCGAGGTCGCCGTGCTGTTCGACTCGCTCAAGACATCAACTGGTGACTGGCCGTCCGCCACTCTGGTTGCCATGCTCGCGGCATGGAAGACCAAAGTCAACGGGTATCAGGAGGAAGCATGAGACAAAACGATCGAGGACATCAACGAGGCTACGAAAGTCGGCCACAGACCCAGTATGCGGTCATGACCGACTACTACGACGCCAGAAACCAGCTGAAGAAGGAGGTCTTCGTCGATTGGCCGAAGGAAGTCGCCAACAGCATCCGCATCAGCCGAACCAACATGCGCCGGGCCTACGACTTCGTCGCAGCAATGCGGTTTCGGATTCAAATGGGCGACGATCCGGCGAGTGTGCTCCCGTCGGGCATGGGCCAACTGTCCCGATTCGTCCAGTATCAAGCGGGAAGAGATCGCGCATGGCAGGAAGCACGTGACTTCTTCAACACGCAAATCAACGCCGTCGGAACCGATGGGCACAAGTTCGAGGGCTTCTACCAGCTGTTCCAAAGCGTCATGGCCTACCTGAGGCGGTAAACCACATGAAAAGACTGATCAAGCATTCGGAGATTACCGGCGTGCTGCTGGTGCAGACGGGGTTGCGCATCGGTGCAGGAGGTTCCTCCCTCGAGATCGGGGGGTTGGACAATCCGATCCTCCGTCATCCCACGACCCGCCTTCCCTACGTTCCCGGCTCTTCGTTGAAGGGCAAGCTGCGAAGCCTGTTGGAGGTCAATCAATACACCATTGGCTCCTTTAAGAAGCCCATGGCAACGGTTGGCCCGTGTGGGTGCGGAGCATGCGTCGTCTGCCGGCTGTTCGGATGCGGCGAAGTGCGCAACGCGAACGAACCGTCGCGGCTCATCTTTCGCGATTGCAAGATGCTCCCGGAGACCGTCAAAGAGCTCAGGCCATTGTTGTCTGACGGCGTGTTCTACAGCGAAGTCAAGGCCGAAGTCACCATGGACCGCACCAGTGGCAAAGTTGGGCAGGCAGGTCCGCGCAGCATGGATAGGATCGCGTCAGGAGCCAAGCTGGACTTCCGAGTCACGATCCGTATTCTCGATGGCGATGTTGAGTCGGACTTCAAGAAGACGATGGCCCACGCGTTACGCCTTCTGGAAGCGGAGGGCCTCGGCGGCTCGGTCAGTCGCGGATACGGCCAAGTCTCCTTCGAAGACCTGAAGTGGGACGGGCAATCGTGGGACATTCGAACCGCGGCAACGGCTTCGCCCTGAACTATGGACACCTACTTGGTCCGTCTGAGACCCGTTTCCCCCTACCTGACCCCCTGGCGCAACTGCACGCTCTGGGGAAGGCTGGCATGGATCGTCCAAAGCGGCCACTTGCCGGGTTGGGACATCGCGAGGTGGCTGGGCTTGACGCCGGAGGGTGTGCCCCCCGTGATCGTCGGGGATGCGTTTCCCATAGACGCGGTGCCCGTGCCTGCAAAGTTCCGTCAAGGCTCACAAGGGGCACGGAAGGATCTCAAGGTAATGCCCTGGGACCCATGGCAGGTGCTCTGCGACGAGGGGAACTGGCCCATATTGGACCAGCCGACACCCACGCCGAGGATCGAGAGAATGCACGTCTCGATGAACCGGTCCTCTGGATCAGCGATGGAAGGAGGTCTGCGTACCGAGATCGGCAATCAACCTCAGGAACTGCTCGTCGTCGTGCAATCCAACGAGCTGGATCAGACGGGACTCGAGCTGCTCTTTCAAGAGCTGTGCATCGAAGGGTGGGGTGCCAATCGGTCGTCGGGCTACGGCCAACTGCAGTTCGAATCGGTCAAAGCAATCGACAGGCCCGCTGACACAGGGTGGATCGTCGCTCTCGGCCATTGCCACCCGACGGACGATCTGCCTGAACAAGGCTACTGGCAATGGACCGGAGTGCCCGTCCGGCCCCACGACGCCCAGTCCCGTCAGGGAAGGCAAGACTACTTCGCCACGATGCTCAGCCCGGGCGCGAGCTTTCCAACGAACGCCCATCACATCGGCCGCACCATCGAATGGGAGGGCCGCAAGGACTACCGCCACTTCGGCATCGCCCCCACCTGGCCGGTAACCGTGCCATCCAAGTCACCATGAACCACGTGAACCTAAGCGCCCTTTTCGAAGACCTCCAGGAGGAACTGAAGGGATCGCTGTCGGTCAGCCGAAAGCATGTGGTCCACTCAACGCTCAAAGGCGATGGATCCGAGCTGCGTTGGAAGGAAACGCTTCAGAAGTACCTGCCCTTGCGATACCAAACGGAGCGGGCATGTGTGGTCGACTGCAAGGGCCAAGTGAGCGATCAGCTGGATCTAGTCATCTTCGACCGCCAGTACTGTCCGTTTCTGCTCAATCACAATGGCTTGATGTATGTCCCCCGCGAGTCGGTCTACGCCACGTTCGAGGTGAAACAGAACCTGGATGCGAGGAACTATGGTGACGCCGTCAAGAAGGCCGAGAGCGTCCGACGCCTCGCGTGTTCGAGCACCACAATCTACGACAGAGGCGTAGCAAGAGCCCCACGCGCCTCCTTCCAGCCCCTGTCCGGGCTGCTCTGCTTGTCCGGCTTGGAAAGCAACCTTGCCGACTGGCTGAAAGAAAGGGACAAGGCGAGCGGGCGTCTCGACCTCGGTTGCTGTGTGGAGGGGGGCGCCTGGGACTGGGATCTCAAGGACCCCGAGGAAGAGTCCGACGAACCGGTAGAGGTGCTTGATACGGCGGCCAAGGACAAAGCGCTGGCCTACTTCCTGCTGCGCTTGCTCCATCGTCTGCAACGGCTCGGCACGGTGCCCGCCATCAATCTCAAAGAGTACGAGAAGGCCTTGACCTAAGTCATGGAGAGTCAAAACGATGACACTGAGTTCCTCTGAATTGGTTACTGTCGCCACGTCGGGGCTGGTCGCCCTTCTCTCGGGAGGGGCGGGCGCGTGGCTTGTCGGGCGCAAGCGCGAGCTGCGCTTCTTCAAGAACGCCAAGCGGCCCGTCTTCCTGTTCGAGTTCGGAGAGAAGCTCTCGTCGGCCAAAGCCGCACTCCAGGACACCGGATTCATCCCCAACGTCGAAGGCCCCTTCTCGAGCCCGGCGGACGCCGATCGGATTGGTCGGGCCGGCCTCGTCGTCATCAGTTTCCCTTCCGAACCCCCCCAAGCGGATCAGGAGACGGAGGAACACAAGCGTCAAAAGGAGCTGTTCTTCCAAGTCTTCGAAAGGGCCAAGCAAAGGGAGTTGCCGATCTTGGTGTATGCCGAGGGAGGCGGAATCAGGCGTTGCTTCGCCCGGCTGGCCTACAGCCGCGCGGCGGTGTGCAACTTCCAACTGCGGCTGATCTCCGACGTCTTTGCCGTGCTGAGCACGTACCCGGAGCAAGAGCAACCATGAGCGCCCCACTCTTCATCGCCGCACTGCGCTTCGCGGCCGACAGCGACGCGGCCGTCACCGCCTTCCTCGACTTTCGCATGACCCATCGGCTCGTCTACTCCGGTTTTGCCACTAAGGAGGCTGCCACTCGCGCGCGGGTGTTGTTCCGGTTCGACCTGGAGGGCGAATTCGGATTCCTCTACGTCCAGTCGAGCGAACCGCCGGATTGGTCTGGGTTGCCCCGGAGCATCGCTGGAAACGTGGTCGGGCCGCTGCCTATGGCCATCCCGCAAGAGGATCGGCTGCAGTTCCGCCTCCTCGCCAAGCCCAGCTACCGGGTGGGGAATCGGGACGACGAGAGGATCGGCAAGCGCAGCACGATCTCCGACCCCGCGAAGCAGATCGAGTGGCTTCGGCGCAAAGGCGCAACGTGCGGCTTTGAAGTGGAAGACTGCCTGGCGAGCGACCGTATCTGGCACGATTCGGGCAAGGCGCGGCTGCCGAACGGTGAACTGATGCCGCTTCACGCGGTCCAGTTCGACGGCATCCTTCGCGTGGCCGACCGCGAGAAGCTGGAGGCCGCGGTCCGGAGCGGCATCGGCCCGCAGAAGGCCTTCGGGTTCGGGCTGCTGAGCCTTGCCGCGCTTCGTGAGTAGAGCGATGCCCGCAGACTTCCATCTCGTGTCCAAGTTCCGGGACCTCTTTTGGGAGAAGGTCGAGCGCGAGGCGGGCGATGGCTCGGGCGTCTTGCTGTTTTCGGCTCGGAACGAACAGGGGTTTGCAGTCCGGGCGTTCGGCGACCGTCGCCGCTTCCCTGCCGACTTCGAGGGCCTGACCCTCATCCAGCAGTTTCCGGACAGGTAATCGGCCTGTCTTGCTCTTTGACAATTGACAGATCAGTCCAAGTTTGGGCAAAATTCTAGTAACTGCCCCACGCACGTGGGGATGAACCGCCTCGTCGACTGTCGCTGTTGGCGTTGCCGAGAACTGCCCCACGCACGTGGGGATGAACCGTGCTGGGATTGGCCGACGAATACCCCGAACTCAACTGCCCCACGCACGTGGGGATGAACCGAGGAGCCTGTTCAGCCTCGCGATTACGGACTGAACTGCCCCACGCACGTGGGGATGAACCGACCGCTCGGGCTCACGCGGTGCAGCCGTTCTGAACTGCCCCACGCACGTGGGGATGAACCGAACCGGTTCGCGTTCGCGCCCGGCACGGGCTTAACTGCCCCACGCACGTGGGGATGAACCGTCCGAACTCGACCGCTTCATCGCCCAGCGCCAAACTGCCCCACGCACGTGGGGATGAACCGTTAGGGATGCGGGCTCGGATCATCACGCCTGCAACTGCCCCACGCACGTGGGGATGAACCGACATTGACACCATTGCTTGTGGAGCATATGCGAACTGCCCCACGCACGTGGGGATGAACCGGTGTCGAAGCATCCCGTGATGAGGGCATCGCCAACTGCCCCACGCACG
>JACFNW010000181.1 GCA_019454665.1 Fimbriimonadaceae bacterium
GATGGCCTCGCGGATGGCCTCCGGCGTGATCTCGTGGAATACGATCCGCTCGACCTTGACGCTCTTCTTGGGCTTGAGCAATTCCAGAACGTGCCAACTGATGCTCTCGCCCTCTCGGTCTTCATCGGTGGCGAGCAGGACGGCTTCGACGTCTTTGGCGGCTTTGCGCAGCGCGGCGACGTGTCTGGCCTTCTCGGCCGGCACGACGTAGTAGGGCTTGAACCCGTCGTTCACGTCCACGCCGTAGCGCCCCATCTCGGTCTTCTTGAGCTCGGCGGGGACGTCCTTGGCGCTCTCGGGCAGGTCGCGGACGTGGCCGAACGAGGCTTCGACGACGTAGTCCGAGCCCAGAAAACGGCTGATGGTTTTGGCCTTTGCAGGCGATTCGACGATGACGAGTTTCTTCCCCATGAGATGATTCTGGATATTCGATGGACAGGGTGTCTGGCGGTTGCGCCAAGCCGATTGTTCCGGCGCGGCGTAGGGTACCGGTTCCGGTGAGACCGGTGTCAACCTGAATGCCTACGGTACCTGCCCGAGTTCAGGGCTTTTCGAAGTGCATGTGGTCGGGTCGCCGCCACTTGCCTCCCCAAGTCCAGCCACGCTTCTCGAACGCGCGGACGGCTGCCGACCCTTTTGCCAAGGTTCCCGGGGCTTTCGGGTCGTAGACCGCGCCCGTTCGGTCGTGGCCGATGTGGGGGTTCTGCATGGGGTTGATGTCGATCGCTCGGCCCGATGCGTGGTTCGAAAGACGGCGCGTGCCTTCGACCTTGCGGTAGTTGAACCCCGACGTGTTGTTGTCCTTCATCGAGGCGAGGTCGTCCCAGCGGTAGGCCGAGGCCGAGCGCACCTTTTCGATGCGGAAGCCTTGGTCCAGCAGTTCGGCGAAGATCTCGCGCACCTCTTTGGCCAAGGAGGCGTCCACGACCAACGTGCCGCGTTGTCGGTTTCCATCGTAGTCCAGATGCTCCACCTCGACCAACGCCTGCCGCTTGAGGACGCTGGCGGGAGCGGTCGAACCCGCCAACGCCTCGGTCCGCGCATCGTCGTGCGCGAGCGCGACCAGAGCCAGCAGGAGACCGAGCGCCACGCCGACAGGCTACCCCCCGAGTCGAAGTACGGTGATCGAACGCGGTGCGAGATCGAAAGCCGTCCCGACCGTCGGCCCGGGGACGACTTCGGCCGCCGAGCCCTGCAACACGAACGTCGGCGCGCCGCCTTTGGGCCAAGTCAGGCCGGAGAAGGAGACCCCCAGCGGCTGCGGCGTACGGTTGATCGCGACCAAAGTGACTCGGCTTGGGTCGTCGGAGTGCGCCGAGGCGTAGACGGCCAGTTTCTCCCGGTCGGCCACGGGCCATTCGACGGCCAGTGCTCGGTCGCCGAACCGGCTGCCCCGGCCATCGTAGTTTCGATAAACCGAGAACGCCGCGCGGTTCATGGGCTCGTTGCCGGCGTCTAACTCCCAGAGCATCGCGCCCGCCAGTCCGAACCTGCCGAACGCGCCGAGGGCGTCGGCCGCCGCGATGGCCCCGCTGATGTGGTGCCCGCCGCCGAAGTTCCACTCGGTCACGCCGAGCCCCGTCCCCGGCCATAGGGCGTTGATCCGCCCTTGCAGGTCGCCGATGTAGTTGATGGGCTGGTTGCCCAGGATGTCCCGCGTGATCCACGAGTTCTCGACGTACGTGTTGTCCCACAGCGAACGCGACGCCTGAACCCGCGCGCTCGCCGCGACTTCGTCGGTGTCCCGACCGGTCACGCGTCTGCCGTTGGCGTCTTGGTGTTCCGAGTAGAAGTGGAAGTCGAGGACGTCGAGCAACCGAACGCCTGCATTGGCGGATGCTTGCTTGAGTTCCTGAAGATAGAAGTCCACGAACCGTCGGCCACCGTGGTCCGGCGCGCCGGCCAGGTTGAGCGACTCCCACCAACTGAACCCGCAGGGCCCGACGATCTTCGCATCGGGGACCATGGCCTTGACCGAAGCCGCCAGCGGCGCGGACCGCTCGATCATCTCCGCATAGGTGGTTTTGAGCGGGTGGATGGCCGCGTGGGTGTGGCTCCACAGGCCGGGCTCGTTGTCCAAACCGAACCAGAGCGGCTGGCCGTTGCGCATGGGCGTGGTGTAGCGTGCGGCGAGGTGCGCGGCGAACTGGGACTGGTAGACGTCGCCATCGCCTCGGACCGGCTTGCCGCTTTGGACGGTGAACCGGTTCCTTCGGAAGCGGACGTCGAGGTAGTTGGGCGTGTTGCGCACGTCTCCGTCGCCGTTCTTGTCGGCGGCCACGTAGTCGAGCAGACTCAACTGCACCATGCCGCCGCCTCGGCGGGCGAAGGCCCCGTCGAGGAACTTGGTGACCGCGCGGGCGGGCTCGTCGCTGGATTCCAGCCAGCCGTCGTTCTGGAAGAACCAGTCGCTCCCCGCGTTGCTGGCGTTGTTCTCCCAGTTGTAGGCGGAGAACCGGTTGCCGCCGCAGCGGAGAATGGTGAACCGAGGGTCGTCGGCGGGCAACGAAGGCCACGTGTTGATGCCGTAGATCCAAGGCGAGATCGTGGCAACGACCTGATCGGGGTCCACATGGACCGGGATGGCGGCGGTTGGCACCACCAAGAGGAGCGCAGCGAGCACCACGATTGTCAGTCTGCGCGCCCTGCGCCAAGGTTCCCGGGATTGCGGCGACCCACGGTGTCATAATCCCTGTGGCCGACAAGCCGGGATTCCGCACCCATGATGAACCTGCACGGAGTGGACATCTACATCTGGACCCCCCAGACGCCCGACCTGCCGAAAGAGTTCGGCAAGTTCAAACTCATCTTGATTTCCAACCGAGGACCGCGCGTGTATCCGCCGCCCGCCCCGGACATGGACCTGCTCGACTGGCCCCGCGCCCGATTCCTCAGCGACACTGTCGTGACGGACGAGGAAGTGGACGCCCTGGTCCACCATCTCACCGGCCTCGGATGGCGCTGGACGAAGTGCCAGAAGCTCTTCATCAAGGACGGCGTCAACCAGTTCAGCCAGCCCTACTGAAGACAGGGAAAAGGGAAGATGGAACTTGGAGTGAGGACCGCTGAGACAACCAGGCACCGAGTGCCCTCTCGCGACGGCGACTCCAACGCATTCCTCGCTTTTCCCTTTGTCCCCCTTCCTTTTTTCCTTCTTCCTTCTTCCATCTCCCTACCCCCACCCACCAAAACCCCATGGCACACCAAGTTTGTTTGATTCGAGGAGACGGCGTCGGACCCGAGTTGGTCGCCGCCGTCGAGACCGTGTTCGAGGCCGCCAAGGTCTCGGTTGACTGGATCGAAGTCGAGGCTGGCCTCAAGTGCGTCGAGGCGGGCAAGCCCATCGTCCCCGAAGAGACGATCGCGAAGATCAAGGAGATCGGCGTGGGCCTCAAGGCGCCCATGACGACGCCGATCGGCAAGGGCAGCGTCAGCCCCAACGTCACGCTGCGCAAGAAGCTGGACCTCTACGCGTGCGTCCGCCCGGTGAAGCAGCTCCCTGGCGTTCCCACGCCGTTCGACGGGCTGGACATCGTCATTTTCCGCGAGAACACCGAAGACCTGTACGCCCAGATCGAGTACATGGCGACCGAGCACGTGGCCCACTCGGTGAAGATCATCAGCGACTTCGGCTCGGAGCGCATCTGCCGCGCCGCGTTCGAATATGCCCGCAAGAACGGGCGCAAACGCGTGGTCGGTGTACACAAGGCGAACATCATGAAGATCGCCGACGGCCTGTTCCTGAACGTTTTCAAGAAGGTCGCCACCGAGTACCCCGAGATCGAGTCGTGGGACAACATCGTGGACAACCAGTGCATGCAGTTGGTCACGAAGTGGAAGCTCTACGACGTGCTGGTGATGCCGAACCTGTACGGCGACATCGTCTCCGACTTGGCGGCGGGCATGATGGGCGGATTGGGCGTTGCGCCGGGCGCGAACTATGGCGTCGGCTGTGCGCTGTTCGAGGCCGTGCACGGCTCTGCGCCCAAGTACACGGGCATGAACAAGGTCAACCCAACGGCTCTCTTGCTCTCAGCCACCCTGATGCTCGAGCATCTGGGCGAGCTAGACGCCCGCAGGGACGTCGAGGGTGCGTTGGAGGAGACGCTGAAGAAGGGCGTCAAGACGTACGACCTCGGTGGCGACGCGACGACGAGCGGTTTCGCCGACGCGATCGCGAGCGAACTGCGGGGGTAAAGCCTCCTTGGTTCAAATTGCCGTGTTCGTCGGAACCCGTGGGCGCGGGAGCAACCTCCGCGCCATTCACGACGCCTGCTCGCGGGGCGAAGTGCCTGCTCGCGTGACCCTCGTGGTCGGGACGCGGCCAGATTCCGGCGCCATCGAGTGGGCCCGCGAAGCGGGACTGCCGACCGTTGTGGTCGAGCCGGGCGAGGGCTACGGCCCCAGGCTTCTCGACGCCCTAAAGCAGGCCGGGGTCGAGTGGATTTGCTTGGCAGGGTACCTGCGCCTGCTCCCCGCCGAGGTGCTGCAGGCCTTTCCCAACAAGGTCTTGAACATCCACCCCGCGCTGCTGCCCAAGCATGGCGGCAAGGGGATGTACGGCATGCACGTCCACGAAGCCGTGCTCGCGGCGGGCGAGGACGAATCTGGCTGCACGGTCCACTACGTCACCGAGCGATACGACGAAGGCGCCCCGATTCTGCAGTTGAGGTGCCCCGTTTTTCCCGGTGACACCCCCGAGTCGCTGGCGGCCAGGGTGCTCGTTTTGGAGCATCAAGCGTATCCCGAGGCGTTGCGCCGCGTACTTCAATGACATGGCGACCGACCTCGTGCCCGGCTCCCGCTTCTACGAGCGGTGGTTCCTGCCCATCGGCCGCTTCGTCACGTGGCCGCTGTTCTTCATCTTGGGTCCGGTGCGCGTTCGCCACGCCGACCGGGTGCCCCGCTCCGGACCGTTGCTGATCGTCGCCAACCACCGGAGCGATTCGGACCCCGTTTTCGTTCAGAAGGCGTGCCCGCGCGCGATGCACTACATGGCCAAGCGCGAGCTGTTCTCGATCAAGGGGCTGGGTTGGCTGATTCGTCGGTTGAACGCGTTCCCCGTCGAACGCGACACCGCCGACCGGGGGGCCTTGAGGTTCACCGCTCAACTGCTGGAAGCGGGGGAAGCGGTCACCGTGTTCCCCGAAGGGCGGATCAGTCCCAACGGGCAATTGCTGCCCATCAAGTCGGGCGTGGCGCTTCTGGCTCGCCAGACGGGGGCGCCGGTCATCTGCTGCCGCCTCATCAACACCGAGCGCGTCATTCCCTACGGCTCGGTCTGGCCCCGCCCCTCGTGGCGCGGCGTCGAAGTGGTGTGGAGCGAGCCGAGGACGTTCGGGCGGGATGCCGAGACCGAGGAGATCATG
>JACFNW010000182.1 GCA_019454665.1 Fimbriimonadaceae bacterium
CCGCCTGGTCCGCCCGTATTTCGGCATGCACCGCTTCGAATGGGAGGGATGCAAAGAGGTCGAGTTCCACCTCGGCCACGGCGAGATGTTCCGACTGCTCAAATCGTGCGGATTCCTGGTGGACGACTTGATCGAACTGCAAGCTCCCTCCGGCGCGACCACAAGGTACGAGTTCACCACCCCCGAGTGGTCGCATCGCTACCCCAGCGAGGAGATTTGGAAGGCCACCAAGGTGCGCTGAACGCTACCCAGTCGGGGCGGCGCATGGTATAAACCTAGAACGGTCACTCCTATGGGGGACGGCCGCGGTTGGCCTATGAAGGTGCGTTTGCTCTCGATCCTGGCTGCATTGCTGATTGCCCCGTTTGTGCTCTCCGACGGAGGCGCGATCAGCCGACTCGTTGTGGCGGCGCTGGGCCAATCCAGCGGCCAGACCGGAGGCCAAGGCGGTCAAACCGGAGGCGGCCAAACGACCGGAGGACAGACGACCGGAGGACAGACCACCGGTGGACAGACCACCGGCGGACAGACCACCGGCGGCCAAACGACGGGAACCGCGACCACGGGGCAGACGACCGGAACCACGCCTCCAGCGACCCAAGGCGAAACGGCCAAGCCGGAGGACACCCAGCGCAAAACCGGAGTGGAGACGCCGCCCGTCAAAGCGCCTTTCTACGGCTACGACTTCTTCGCCAACCCCCGAGCCGCCATCGAAGCCCAGCGGACGGCCATGGCCGCGAACCCGCAGAACGCCCAGGTCAACGCCCTCACCATCGGCATCGGGCCCGACGTTCTGGTTCCCCAACCCGACCGCTATCAGCTGGGTGCCGGCGACCGCTTGAAGATGCGCTATTGGTCGCCCAACCAATCGCCCGCAGACGCCGACCTGCTCGTGGACCCGCTCGGAACCATCGTGGTTCCGGTCACGGGCAAGCAAGTCAGCGTCCGGGGCCAAACGTTGGGCGATGCGCTCGCCCTTCTGCGCCGAGAGTTGCGCCAGGGCCTGCGAGACGCCGACTTGACCCTCGAACTCAAGGAAATGCGCAGTTTCCAGGTCGTCGTGCTGGGCGAGTCCTTCGCTCCAGGCTCGTACCAAATGCCGGCCGTCGCCACGCTGTTCAACGCCGTGTACTTCACGGGTGGCCCGACCGACCGAGGTTCCCTCCGCAAGATCGAGCTTCGGCGTTCGAGCGGTCAGACGCTCACGTTCGACTTCTACCGCTATCTGGCCGGCGACGCGTCGAAGGACGTGCCGCTACAGCCGGGCGACGTCATCTACTACCCGCCGGTCGGTCCCCGCGTCACGATGTCGGGCGAAGTCAACCGCCCAGCGGTCTACGAGCTGTTGCCCGGTGCGAAGCTGAGCGACGCGATGGCGGCAGCCCTCGGCGCGAAGCCCAGCGGCGTGACGCAGCGCGTTTCGATCGAATCGCTCGATCCAGGCCAAGCGCGCAAGCTGATTGACGTGGACATCACGAAGAACGAGCCGAGCCAGAACCCCCCGCTCTACGATGGCGACCTCGTTCAGATTCTGAGCATCCGCCCCGAGCCGATCAACGCCGTGGCGCTCGAAGGCGCGGTGGACCAGCCCGGACGCTACGAGATCACGGCGGGCATGACGGTCCGCGACCTGATCGTTCGCGCCCGGGGTCTGCTACCCGACGCGTTCGTGGGACGCGCCGACCTGTTCCGGTTGAACCAGGACGGCTCGTTCAGCCTGATCAGCATCAAACTGGCGGACGCGTTGGCGGGCATGCCGAACGACAACCTGGCCCTGATGCCTTTCGATCGCCTGCGCATCTACACGATCGCCGAGACGGCGTTCATCGGCACGCGCCAAGTGCGGATTTCCGGCCAGGTGCAGCGGCCGGCCCAGTTCTATCGCGCCGACAACATGCGCGTGGGCGACCTGCTGCTCCAAGCGGGCGGCCTGCTTCCCGACGCCGCCGAGATCGGATTCCTGCAGCGCTACAACCCCGACGGAACGACAGGTCCGCTGATCCGGCTCGAACTCAAGGCCATCGCAGCCGGCAACCGGGACTTCGACCCCGTGCTCCAAGACCGCGACGAAGTCCGCATCTATTCGATCCAGGAAACCGAGTTTCAGGGCGACCAGCGCGTGACCATCGAGGGCGCTGTCCAACGGCCCACCGACTACCCGCGGTTCATGAACATGACCGTGCGCGACCTGTTGGCACTCGCCGGCAACCCTTTGCCCGACGCCTACACAGAGCAAGCGTTCCTCCAGCGCATCAATCTGGACAAGACGGTCGGCCCGTTGCTCAAGATTGACTTGCGCAAAGCGCTCGCGGGCGACCCCGAGCACAACCTGGAGTTGCAGGACCTCGACACGCTGACCGTCTACACCAAGCAGCAGGCCGTGTTCCAGTCGCCCCAGGTGGTGACGATCAGCGGTGCCGTCCAGCGGCCCAGCACGTTCCCGCGAGCCGAGAACATGCGGGTGAAGGACGTGATCCTGCGCGCCGGCGGACCGTTGCCGAACGCCAGCGACATCGTCGAGATCTCCTCGATCAACGTGCCCGACGGAACGCCGCCGGTGAAGGTCAGCCTGAAGGAAGTCCTCGCCGAGGTGCCGAGCGCGAACGTGGCGATCAAGGACAGCGACACGATCACCATCCCGATCGACGCCGAGATTCTCGACAAGCCGATCATCGTCCAATTGCGCGGCGCGGTCAAGTACCCCGGCCCGTACCCGCTCAACTCGAAGTACGAGCGGTTGAGCGACCTCATCCGCCGGGCCGGCGGCTTGCTCGAAGACTCGTTCTTGCCGGGCGGCCAGTTCCTGCGAAACCCGTCGTACCTTCAGACCGATAGCCAGCAGCAGTTGACGCCCCGGGTGCAGGAAGTGCTCAAGGTCATCACCGACGAAGAGTATCGTCGCGAACTGGCCAAGTCGGACGTGGACAAGATCCGCGAGTCCAAGGCCGCCACCGAGGGCGCGTTCCCCGGCGTCTCGCTGACGGGACAGGGGGCGCAACAGCCGCCGCCCAGCGTGATCACGCCGGACAACCCCCTGTTCAAGCGAGACACCGTCTCTCCCGCCCGACCGCTCAAGGAGGACGAGGTCAGACCGGGCAGCAACGTGAACGTGGACTTCGTCCGCGCGCTGCAGGACCGCGGCAGCCGCAACGACGTCATCCTCAAAGACGGCGACATCGTGACGATTCCCGAGCGACCCACGACGGTCTCCGTGGTCGGCGCGGTCGTCGTGCCGGCCGCGGTGCTCTACGAGCCCGGCAAGAACCTCGACCACTACCTCAACCTGTCGGGCGGCATCACGAACGACGCCGACCGAGGCAACATCCTCGTGATCCGCGCCACGGGCTCGGTGATTCGACCCAACCGATCGACGCGATTGGACGTCGGCGACACCGTGTTCGTGCCGACGAAGGTCATGGCGATTCGCCTGCGCGATCGGCAGTCCGAACTCGAAGGCACGATCCGCAACGTGGCGAACGCCTCGATCATCCTGGCCGTCATCCGCTCGCTGGCGAAGTAACGGAAGGGAGTTCGGCGTTCGAATGAACGTCGAACTCCCTTCCGTCGTCTTCGCCCCGGCCCAATCTGAACGCGCCCGCGAACGCGATCATTGCGGCATTGTCGGTGCAGTACTCCATCGCTGGGGCGGAGAAGGCTGCTCCCAAACGTGCACAACGCATAGCCAGCCGGTCGCGCAGGGCTTGATTCGCCGCGACTCCGCCGACCAGTGCCACCGCCCGCACTCCCAGGTCTTCTGCCGTTCGCGCCGTGCGGTCTGCGAGGACCGAGACGATGGCGTGTTGAACACTGGCGGCTGCATCGGTCAGATCGAGCGAGTCTCCTTCCTGGTCGACCAGGCGCATCACCGCCGTTTTTAGGCCGCTGAAGCTGAAGTTGCGCGTGTCGCCCTCCAAGCCTTGAGGAAGGCGATAGCGTTCCGGACTGCCGCCCGTGTCCCGCACCTGAATCGCCCGGCCTCCCAGGAAGACAAGGCCGAGCAGCCGCGCGCTCTTGTCGAACGCTTCCCCAGCGGCATCGTCGAGCGTCTCGCCCAGCACCTCGTATCGGCCGAACGCGCGGATGAGCACCAACTCGGTGTGCCCCCCCGAGACCACCAAGGCGAGCGTGGGCATGGGCAACTCGCGATGCTCGATGAACGCCGACAGCAGATGGCCCTCGATGTGGTGGACGGCGCAGATCGGCAACCCGTGGAACGAGGCCAGCGTCTTGGCCGCGGTCACGCCGACGTTGAGCGCACCCACCAGCCCCGGGCGGTTGGTGACGGCGACGCCCTTCAGGTCGCCAACGCTCAATCCAGCTTCGGAAAGCGCGGCTTCGAGGACGGGCACGACGGACTCGACGTGCGCTCGGGCCGCGGCCTCGGGCACCACGCCGCCCCACTGGCGGTGCAACGCGATTTGCGACGCGACGACGTTCGAGCGGATCTCGCCATCTGCCCAAACCGCGGCGCTGGTCTCGTCGCAGCTCGTCTCGATGCCAAGGATGGGGCCGGGATGCAGACTCAAAGCCGCGGCGCCTGCCAGTCCTTGAGGTCGTGCAGCCACATGATGGCGGCATCCTCCTTGTTGTCGGGGTAGTACCGCTTGCGCAGCCCCGCCCGAACGAAGCCGAGCTTCTCGTAGAGCAGGATCGCCGGCTCGTTGCTCGCGCGGACCTCCAAAGTGGAGCACTCCATGCCGCGCTCCTTGGCGGCTTCGAGCAGTCGGACGACGAGCCGCAAGCCGACGCCTTGCCGCCGCAGGTCGGGGTGGACGGCCACGGTGGTGACGTGGAACTCGTCCACAACGTCCCAGCCGCCCGCATAGCCGATGACTTGGCCGTCGCCGATGGCCACCAGAAAGTCGGTCTGGGTGTTGGTCAGCTCGTTCTTGAAGCTCTGTTCGCTCCAAGGGCACGTGTTGGCCAGCGGCTCGATCTCGAGGATCGCCGGGATGTGCCGCTCTTGGAGCTTCTCGAACCGCAGGGTCTTGACCATCGGCTCTAGAGAGGATACCAAGTGGGTGTGTCAGCGACCGTAGGCGAGCACGGCGACCACTGGGCGGTGGTCGGAAGCGACGGCTTCGACCAGCACACGAAACTCGATCACCTTCCACGAGTCCTTGGGATGTCCCAGGATGTAGTCGATGCGTTGGGCCGGCTTGTCCGAAGGATAGGTGGGCAGGTCGAGAGCCTTGCCTGCGTCCAGAAACGCCTCGGCGACTGGGGCGAGCGCGGGGCTGGAAGCCAGATCATTGAGGTCGCCAGCAACGAGCGTGGGTTCCGGGCCGGCGAGCGAGGCGACCACGACGGCTTGGCGCGTGCGGTCCTCGACAGACTTGTGATCCAGGTGGGTGCT
>JACFNW010000183.1 GCA_019454665.1 Fimbriimonadaceae bacterium
AACGGGGTCGTCAGCGCTCTGTCCTTCTCGACCATCGCCTCGTAAGCGGGGTCCTTCATGGGCGTGCGCGTCATCTCGATCCACTGGCCCTTCTCTCCAAAACGCATTTCGACCTTCGACTTCTCGGAGCCGCCGAACACGTTGACCAGCACGTCGGTCTTGGCCACGTCCACCGACTTCACTTCGTCGGGGAGATAGATGTTCATCTGGTGAGCGGCGGGCTTGCCGGCGGCGCGGAACTCGATCGAGTATTGATTGCCGTCGAACGTGAAGATCGAATAGCCCCTCGGCGCGCCGTCGCGCATCGTGCTGTGGGGGATGCCGTAGTTGTCCGGCGAGCCCTGCCACCAACTGCCGCACGTGGTCACGTTCACCAAGTGATGGTGCGGTTTCTTGCCCTTGTGGCCGTGCTCCTCGCCGAGGAAGTGGTGCTGTTGGAAGTGCGTGTGGGCCGCCACGGACAGCGTATACGGACGCTGGGAGAGAAGTTCGAGAATCTCCTTCTTCTCCTCCGTATCCATCAGGGGGATGTGCATGGTGAGCACGACCAACCTGTCCTGCGGCACCAGGGCCAGGTCCTTCTTGAGCCACTCCAATTGACGGACGCCGATCGAGCCTTTGTAGCGGCCGCGCCCGTCCGATTGCGTCGTGCCGTGCATCCACCACACGTTGTCGAGGGCGACGAAGTGCGCCTTGCCGTACTCGAACGAGTAGTAGTTCGGTCCGTAGAACCGGTGGAACGTCTCGCCCGACTCGTGGTCGTGGACGGCGTCGTAGTTGATGTCGTGGTTGCCGAGCACGTTGTACCAAGGGATGCCGATGAGGGCGATCGCCTCGTTGTGCTGCTGGAAGATCGAGAGGTCGTCGAACAGGATGTCCCCCAGCGTCACGCCGAAGGCCGCGTCCGAGCCGCGCAGCGGTTCGATGATCGTCCGCGTCAGGTAGTCGATCTCGCGAAGGTTGCGCGACTGCGTGTCGCCGAAGAACAGCGCCTGGAACTTCTCGGGCTCTTTGGTCTTGTACAAGGCGAAGTCGATGCTCTTGGGCAACGGCCCGGTGGGCTCCAATCCGCCGAAGCGCGTCTTGGGCGAGCCGTTCGGTTTGTGGACGTAGTAGAACTTGGGCAACTGCTGCTCGTCCACCGGGGTCATGTATCCGGCGGGCTTCACCACGAAAAAGATGGTGTCGTCGTCGTAGGGCAGCCGCCAGCGGCCCTGCGAGTCGGTGGTGTCGAAGACCCGCTGGTTGGAGACGCGCACGCCGGCGATCCCTCGTTCGCCCGGATCGCGCCGCCCGTTTCGGTTTCGATCCTCGAAGACGACGCCCTCGGCCATCGGGGCGCCCTGGGCAAGCGAGAGGTCCGGCGACTCCGTCCGCCCGACCGCTTTGGGGTCTCGGTTCCACGGTGAGGCGACCAAAGCGCTGGCGACGACGGCGGCCAACGATGCGAGAATCCACTTCGCGCTCATGATCTCCGACCATACCCCCAAGCGCTGGGACGTGGTTTCCATCTGGCGGCCACCTCCAGGGGAGGGTATCCCCCGGCCCGACCTCAGCCCCCAGAACCTCCTTTAGAAGGAGGCCAACGACGGCAGCAGCGAAGGGTCGCGAGCGACGAGCGTCTCGGCCTCGCGCCAATCCTCTTCCCGGTTCACATCGAACCCTTCCAGACCCTGGGTGAAGAACGGCAGGACGTCGTGCCCCGCGATGGTGCCGGTCTGCTCGACCACGCGCGTCCAAGCGATTTCCAGGCTCGCGTTCTGCACATAGACCTTGGGCAGGGCCTGGTATTGGCTGCTGTGCCACGGCTGGCCTTCGGGCTGGAGGGGCAAGAGCGGGGTCATCCGGTCGCCTCGGACCACCCACATCTTGCCGGGGTGCTGCTTGCACAGTTCCACGGCGCGCAGCGAATCGGCTTCGGGATGGCGCTCGAACACGCTGTACGCCCGCCGGATCGTCTCGGGCTTGCGGAACGGGCTGGTCGGGCGCAGAATGCTGAACGTGACGTAGCGCCTTCCCTGCTCGGCGAGCTTGCGCAGCGCTTCGGCGACCCACTCGATGTCGGGAGACAGGTCGCCCGCAATCGCCTCGTTCCGCAGGAAGGGTACTTCGGCCCCGTAGCGGCGTGCGATGTCGGCGTACTCCTCGGAGTCGGTCGAAACGACCACCGACTCGAAACACCCCGAGCCGAGCGCAGCCGCGATCGAATAGGCAATGACGGGGTGTCCGGCCAGCGGGCGGATGTTCTTGCCGGGCACGCGCTTCGAGCCGGAACGAGCGGGAATCAGGGCGATGTTCGCCACAACCGGATTGTGACGCATGGCGGTAAGCTGGGTTTCGGGCCGGCCACCCCTTGACGACGAGAACGTATAGGCGTCGAGGAAGTAGCGGTCGGGCGGTCGCACCCCTGCCCTTCCAGCAACCGGCCCACGAACCCCTTGACTCAATCTCTACAATATGGTATAGATTGTACGTGGCCCCATCTTCCCCCACCGGTTTCGTCGCCATCAACACGATCCACTGCCGCGAGGAGTACCTGGAGCGGTTTGAGACCCTGTTCCAATCGCGGGCAAGGGCCATCGACCGCAGGCCCGGCTTCCGCAGCATGGAGGTCCTGAAGCCCGCCGCCGAGGGTCAGCCGTATCTCGTGGTGAGCCACTGGGACGACGAGGCGTCGTTTCGCGCGTGGGTGGGTTCGGAGGAGTTTCACGAGGGCCACAAGCGGGCGTTCGAGGACCTGCGGATCGCCAAGGAGCAAGGCGTCGAACCGCCGATGACGTCCCAGATGGCCACCTACCACGTCCTCACGCGTTGAGCCCCTGCAAACGCCAGAGCGGGTAAAAGGTGGCATGGACGAGGTTGGGATGCTGCCGCTCGACCCGGAGTCGGTCGGACTCTCGGCGCCGCTTTGCCGAGACATCCGGTTGCTCAACCGCCTGATCGGCGAGTTGATTCTCGAAGTCGAAGGTCCTGAGACTCTGGAGACGATCCGAAGGCTCTACGCGACGACGCGCGAGGATTTTGGGGCCGACCCCTTCGACGCCATCCCGGAACTCAACGACCCCGAACGCACGACAACCGTGGCACGAGCCTACACGGTTCTGTTTCAGCTGATCAACTTCGCCGAGCAGAAGGAGATCGTCCGCGTGAACCGGGCCCGACCCGAGCGACCCGAGTCCATTCGCCAAGTGGTCGAGGCTCTGCGCGCCCGCGGAGCAAGCGACGCGGAACTGCGTGTTTGGCTTGAGCAGCTTCTCGTCTCCCCGACGCTGACCGCCCACCCAACCGAAGCCCGGAACCGGGATGTGCTCAATCGGCTGGAGTCCATTGTTCGCAGCCTGGCGCGGCTTGATTACGAGGTCCCCACCGACCTCGATCGTCCGCTGGACGTCCAGAACTGGGATTTGACCGATCTCCGGCGCAATCTGGCCGCACTTTGGCGGACGCCCGAAGTGCTGGACGAGGGCGTTTCGGTGGAGCAGGAGGTGCGGCAGGCCCTCTACTACTTCGAGTCGAGCATCATGCGCGTGGCCTCGTGGCTGGTCCGCGACTTCGAACAAGCCCTCGGCATCCCCAACTTGCCGCCCGTGTTGCGGTATCGCTCGTGGGTGGGCGGCGATCGGGACGGCAACCCGAACGTCACGCCGGAGATCACGGCCCGGACGCTCTCGCTGCATCGGGAGTTGGCGACGCGTCGCTACGGCGAGCTGCTGGCCAGGCTGGAGACGGAACTCACCCAGGGAGCCCGGACCTCCGATGGAGCGCTGCTGCCGCACGCCTATGCCTCCCGTGTGGCCGCCATGCGCGCCAGACTCGCCGAAGGTGCCTACTCCGATGGGCCCGAGCTTGCCGCCGACCTTCTCGGCCTCCAGACGGCGCTGCGCGAGGACGGCTGCGACCTCTCGGCCAACACGGGCCTGTTGCCTCGGCTGATCCGGCAGGTGCAGACGTTCGGGTTCAACTTGGCCGGATTGGACGTTCGCGAACACAGCGCCGTGAACGAGGGGGCCGTAGCGGAGTTGCTGGGGGCCGCCGGATTCCCCGGCTACCGCGACTTGCCGGAGCGCGACCGGGTCACGATCCTGACCGCCGAACTGCTGAACCCTCGCCCCTTGGTCGGCGCCGATTGGCGCGGCAACGAGGCGACGCAGAAGGTGCGGGACCTGTACGCGGTGATCGCAGACGCTCACCGGCGCTACGGCCCCGATTCCGTTCCTTGCTCGATCATCAGCATGACGCATGGACCGAGCGACCTGCTCGAGGTGCTCTTGCTGATGAAGGACGCGGGTCTGTTGCGGCTCCGAGACGGGCAACCCTCGGGATCGCTCGACGTGGTGCCCTTGCTCGAGACCATCGAGGACCTGCAAGGCGCACGCGCCCTGATGGGGGCCGTTTGGAAGAACCCCGCCTATGCCGCGTACCTGAGATCGCGGGGCAACCGCCAGGAGGTGATGCTGGGCTACAGCGACAGCGGGAAGGACGGCGGCTACCTTGCCGCCACATGGTCGCTCTACCGCACGCAAGCGGCGCTCGCCGAAGCCGCCCGGGAGCATGGCGTTCGGCTATCGCTCTTCCATGGGCGCGGCGGTACGGTCGGGCGCGGGGGAGGCCGGGCGAACCGCGCGATTCAGGCTCAACCGCCGGGTGCGTTCGACGGTCGCATCCGTTTCACCGAGCAGGGCGAAGTGATCGGGTTCCGCTACACGCTGAAGCCCATCGCCCACCGCCACCTTGAGCAGATTCTCTCGGCTTCCCTCCTCGCGTTGTCGGCTTCGGCGACCCAGATGCCCGACCGAGAGGAGTGGCTCGGCCTGATGGACCGACTGGCCGAGGCCTCCCTCGTCGCGTATCGGGGCTTGGTTTATGGCGACGAGGATTTCTGGACCTTTTACTCGCAGGCCACCCCCATCGAGTTCATGACCCGGCTCACGATTGCGAGCCGGCCGGTGTTGCGACCTGGAGGAGCGACCCGCACGTTGGACTCGCTGAGGGCCATCCCTTGGAACTTCGCGTGGGTCCAGACGCGCTATGGGGTCCCTGGCTGGTACGGCTTGGGCACTGCGTTCGAAGCGCATGCCGAGCGGCTGGAGGTCTTTCAGGAGATGGCTCTGCGCTGGCCCTTGTTCCGCACCATGTTGGAGAACGTGGAGTTGGAGTTGTGCCGCGCGGAACTCGGGATCGCCGCCGAATATGCCCGCAGGGTGGAGCCCGCCGATCTTGGCGAGCGATTCCATCGGCGGATCGCCGACGAACACCGGTTGACTTCGGAGTGGGTGCGGCGGATCACCGGCAACGACCCCGAACCGGTGCTCGTGGCCGCCTAGGATT
>JACFNW010000184.1 GCA_019454665.1 Fimbriimonadaceae bacterium
CGGCTCGCCCCTCACGGAGTGTTGGGACGCGGGCGACGTCGTCTTGCCCGAGGATGACGCCGATGGGGAAGTCGCCGCGATCGAAGAGGCCGTCGCCTCGCTGGGAGTTGGCGAGCGGCTGGTGTTGTTCGGCGGTGACAACGGCCTGACTCGGGGCGCGGTGCGTGGGCTGGCCCGTGCCCGACGCGTCGCTCTCGAACGCGTTGGAGCCATCACTTTGGACGCCCATTTCGACTTGCGCTCGACCGAAGGCGGGCCGATGAACGGCAACCCGATTCGGGGCCTGCTGGAAGACGGCCTGCCGGGCCGGAATGTGGTGCAGGTGGGCATCCAGCCGTTCGCCAATTCGCCCGCTTACGCTGCAGTCGCCAAGGATTCGGGCATCCACGTCGTCCGAGCCGAAGACATGAGTCTGGCCGAGGGGGTCGTGCGTGGCCTCGCGTCGCTGGCGGCGCGGGTGGATTGGATCTACGCGGACATTGACCTCGACGTGATGGATCGCGCGTTTGCGCCTGGATGCCCGGGCAGCCGGCCGGGTGGGGCGAGCCCTCGCGAGTTGTTGCAGGCCGTCTCGCACCTGAAGAGGCATCCGCAGGTGGTCGCGTTGGACCTCGTCGAGTTGGACCCCTCGAAGGACATCAACGAGGCGACGGCGTTGGCTGCGGCGCGGGTCTTCTTGGAGATCGTCTCGCCGTGAGGCCGTTGGTCGTCGGGCAATGTGGTCAGATCGTGACCATGCAGGGCCCCAAGCGCGCGCGGGTCGGTTCCGAGATGGGCGATATCGGCTTGATCACGGACGCGGCGATGATCGTTCGCGACGGCAAGATCGAGGCGGTCGGCCCCCAAGACGAGATCGAATGGATCGCGCCCGCCGATGCGGACTACTGCGATGCCGGGGGGAGGCTGATCACCCCGGGTCTGGTGGATGCGCACACGCACTTGGTGTTTGGTGGCGACCGTTTGGACGATTTCGAGGCGCGAAGCCAAGGGAAGACTTATGCCGAGATCGCGACTGACGGTGGCGGCATCTGGCGGACCGTTGGGGCCACGCGCCCTCTGAACACAGAGGAGCTAGCGAAGAGGGCTTCCCACCACTTCGACCTGTTGGGACGACACGGTACGACGATAGCGGAAGCGAAAACGGGTTACGCTCTAGACCGGGATGGCGAACTCCGCAGCCTGCGGGCGTTGCAGTCCTTGCGGCCACGGGTCGTGCCTACGTTGCTCGCCGCGCATGCCTACCCCAAGGACCAAGACCCCGAAGCCTATCTCGCCATGGTCTGCGGTGAACTCGTGCCCTTGGCGGCGCGCGAGGAACTGGCGCGGGACGTGGACGTCTTCGTCGAAGAGGGTTACTTTTCGCACGAGGACGCCGAGCGCCTGGCTTTGGCGGCGCGGGCGCACGGGCTGGGGCTGCGGATGCACGTGGACCAACTGGCGGATTCGGGCGGGGCGGTGTTGGCGGCACGCCTGGGCGCCCGGACGGCCGACCACTTGGAGCACACGGGCGCCGACGGCATCGCCGCGCTCGTGGAAGCGGGTGTGGCGCCGGTGCTGTTGCCCGGTTCGGTTTGGGGGCTGGGTCTATCCCGCTACCCGCTGGGCAGGGAGATGGTGGACGCGGGGCTGCCCGTCGTGCTCGCGACCGACTTCAACCCGGGTTCTTCGCCCGTTCCTTCGTTGCCGTTCTGCATGGCGCTCGCGTGCCGCTTCATGCGAATGACTCCCGCCGAGTGCCTGACGGCGGTTACCGTGAACGCAGCGGCCACGTTGGGCTTGGAAACGTCGCATGGCGCGCTCATGCCCGGTATGGCGGCGGACTTCGCAGTCTGGGAGGCGGAGGACTATCGAGAATTGGCGTATTGGCCAGATGTAGCCACGGTGCACGGGCTCCCCGGCATCTGTTACAATCTGAATTTTAGATGAACAATTTGGCGCGGGGGGGGGGAGTGTGCGACTTTGTCGTATGATGGGACCGAAATGAAGCCGATCTTGGCCTTGGCGTTATTGGGAGCGGTTGCTTTGGTGGCGATGGGAGCCAACTATGCGTTGAACGGCGGGTCCGCGTGTTGCCAGCCATACAATGCCTGTTGCCAGGAGTGCACCGAGGTGGTACCGAACGTGAAGTGGGCGAAGCGTGCATCGTTTGGAAACAAGCTGTTCACCGGGAGCACGGGATGCGCTTGGTCCAAGGTCACGTGTCCAAAGATCAAATACTATTCCAACGCGGCTTGTACAGCTTATATTGAAGATGCGCCGACGGCTCAGGAGAGGCCGCAGTGCACAGAGGCGGGCGGGGACTGCATGTGGGGTCAACCGCCAGACTGATTGGACACGACGTATCCGGAGAAACCTTCAGATGAACAACGCAATCTTGACTTCGACACGGGGCTTCATGGGCCTAGTCTTGGTGAGCGGAATGGTGCTTGCGTCATGGAGCTGCGTGGTGGGCCTTGCCCAAACGCAAGACCTCTCTGTGCGCTGTCTGGACAATTTGGGCAAGCTGGGCCAAGCCACCTTGCTCTACGCCGCAGCCAACGACGACAAGCTGCCTCCGATGGTGACCTACGGGCTGAGTTGGCCCCAACACGGCAAGGAGATTCCCAGTAAGCCGGTGGAATGGAAAGCCGCGCTGACGACCGTCGGAGGCTTGGAGCCCGAGCACTTCTTCTGCCCCGCGCACGACCCCAAGGTCCACGGCGAGGAATCCTGGGAGGGCGAGAAGGCGGCCACGTTCGGTTACCGGATGATCTTTGTCCACGGCCTAGGCGCACTTACCGGGGGTAAGCAAGAGATGTGGGAAGCCGTGGGCGCTGACGGAACTCTGAGCTTCTCGCTTGCGGCGATCGAGCACCCGCGGAAAGTGGCCTACCTGGAGGATCTGGTCTTCACCGTCTTCACCGACGGCAGACCGAGCATGGTCACGCCCCACGGCCGATACACGTCGCGGCTCTACTTCGACGGTCATGCGGCCATGAACCTTCGTAACCAAGCCTACGCTCCGCCTCCCGATTGGCAGACACGCAAGGGCCGCTGAACTCGGGGTAAAACCGCGTTGTGAACAAAGGCGTTTGGACGATGGCGGCAGCCGCGCTTGCGGCCCTGATGGTGTTTGGCTGTCAGCAGGGCGGCGGCACAACAGAGGGCAAAGAAACCTCGGACAAGAAACTGCGCATCGCCGTGATCCCCAAGGGCTCGACCCACGAGTTCTGGAAGTCGGTGCAAGCCGGCGCCAACGAAGCGGGTTCGGAACTCGGCGTGGAGGTCATCTGGAAAGGCCCCATGAAGGAGGACGACCGCGAGGACCAGATCAAGGTCGTCGAGGACTTTGTGGCGCAGGGCGTGGACGGCATCGTGCTGGCGCCGCTCGACGACACGGCCCTTCGCATCCCCGTCACCCAGGCGCAAGGCGCAAACATCCCCGTGCTGATCATCGACTCGGGACTCAAGGACGTGGACACCGTCAGCTTCGTTGCCACGGACAACTTTGAAGCGGGGAAGAGCGCCGGGCAGAAGATGCTCGACCTGTTGCCCAACGGCGGCCGGCTGCTCGTGCTGCGCTACCAAGAGGGCTCGGCCAGCACCCACGAGCGCGAGGAGGGCTTCCTCTCGGTCGTCAAGGGCGTCCCGAAGGTCTCGATCGTCAGCGACAACCAATACGCGGGGGCGACCACCGAAACCGCCCAGGCGGCCAGCGAGCGCCTGATCGAGCGGTTCCGCGAGGGCTCGGGCGTCGGCTTCGATGCCGTGTATTGCCCCAACGAGTCAAGCACGTTCGGCATGCTCCGTGCGTTGCAGGATGCGGGGCTGGCGGGCAAGGTGCGCTTCGTGGGCTTCGACTCGTCGACCAAGCTGGTCGAGGGGCTGGAGAAGGGCGAGATCGACGCGCTCGTGGTCCAGAACCCATTCCTGATGGGCAAGCTGGGCGTCGAGGCGATGGTCAAGCACCTGAAGAAGGAATCGGTCGAGAAGCGCGTGGATACGGGCGCGAAGGTGGTGGACAAGGCCAACATGGCCGACCCCGAGATCGCGCGGCTCATCGGGCGCTAGGCCCGGTCGGGACGCTCCGATTCGCGGCACCACCCACTGAACTCGATGCCCCGTCGGGGCGTTCAAGCGGATCATGCTCATCCTCGCGATCGCCCTCGCCCTGGCTCCCGCGCAGGAGCCGACCGTGACCGATCTTCTGCACGCCTACTACGACGGCGTGTTCCAAGACCTGAGCCTGACCGAAGGGAAGTGGGTCGAGGTGGAGCAGAACGGGAAGGCGGTTCGACGCTGGCAACCCGCCCGGTTCGGAGTCAGCCGCATCCGTGGCACTCCGGTCGTGGGCCAGCACTACCTCGATTGGACGGCGCTCTCGCGCAAAGCCGCGGAAGAAGCCAAAGCCAATGGCGTCGAGTACTTTGCCACGGTCTACGGCAATGGCGGAAAGCCCCTGTCCGCCGAAACTCTGGCCAAACGCTTTGGGCCGGAGGCCGTCAACTCGACCTCGATGAACATCAAAGGCATCAACCCCGATAACCACCTGAAGTTTGCCAAGTTGGCCTTGGAGCCTATCCGCAAGGGAAGTACCCTGCAACGGAAGGTCGACACGTGGATGCTTGAGGCGCGTGGCGTGTTCCTCTCCAAGCCCGAATGCCTCAAGTGTCATGCGGGAATGAAGGTCGGCGACCCGGTGGCCGTGATGGTCTACGGGACGCGCCGCTAGAGCGACCGCACCCATTCGCCCGAGCCGCCCGCCCAGCGGACGTCCATGCGGTTGCCGCGAGACACGTACTCCACCGTCGTCGGCACGGGCACTTCGGGCAGTCGCCGCTCGCCCACGCCGTACACCGAGTAGCCAAGCCGCAAACGTCCTCCCTCTCGCGTCCATTGTCCCTCGCCCCACGGGGCATCCTGACCCGAGCAGCCAAACTCGAAGCGCCCGTCGCGGAAGAGCTTGAGTTGGCAGTCCGCGCCGCCCTGCAAGGGCAGCGGGCCGGTCCACCTGCCTGTGATGTCGGACTGAGCGCACCCGAAGCACGCGGCGAGGGCGATGGCCCACAATGGCCCCATGAGCTTGGTGGTGCCCGTGGCGCACGACTTCAGTTGCCCGTGGTGCTGGATCGCGATGTCGCAGATTCGGCGCATGCGTGAAGAGTTCGACATCGTCATCGAATGGCGTGGGTACGAGTTGTATCCCGAGCCGATGGCGCTGAACGACTTTACTCCGGAATCGCCCTCAGATGGTGAAAGGCCTCGCAAGCCGACGCGCCTCGAACTCGCCTACGCCGCCGAAGACCTCGACTTCCCGCCGTTCCCGC
>JACFNW010000185.1 GCA_019454665.1 Fimbriimonadaceae bacterium
CGCCCCACGTGGGAGGCCTTCGCCGCCGAGCCCGACGATTTGGAGCTCGTGCTCGATCCCGGGCAAGCCTTCGGGACGGGTGACCACCCCACCACCCGAATGTGCCTAGAATTGCTTGAAGATGCAACCATTGCAGGGCGAATGGTTCTTGATTTGGGCTGCGGCAGCGGCATCCTCAGCATCGCGGCAAGCAAACTCGGCGCGGCCCGCGTGCTGGGTGTGGACGTGGACCCGCTTTCGGTCGAAGTCGCCAAAGAGAACGCCACGGCCAACCGCGCCGCCGCCACCTTCCAGAGCGGCGAAGGGTTCTCGGGCATCGCCGAGGCATGGGACGTCGTCGTGAGCAACATCATCAGCGCCGTGCTGATCCGCCTCGCCCCCGAGGCCTATCGCGTCGTCGCACCTGGGGGCACGTGGATCGTCTCCGGGATCATCCACGACAACTGGCCCGACGTCCGGAAAGCAGCCGAGTCGGTGGGTTTCACGCTGATGACCCAACGCCGCGAAGACGACTGGGTGGCGGCGTCGTTCGCACGGCCCTAACTCAGCCCAGCGAGCAGAGGCTCCAAGACCTCCCAAACCGCATCCACGCCGATGCGGTCCAGTCCCGCCGGATCGTAAAGGCATCGGTCGATCTGACCGTACGGGCAACACCGCTGGGGCCGGGTAATCGAGTACATGGAGACGGCAGGCACGCCCAACGCGGCCGCGATGTGGCTCGTCCCGGTATCGCCTGCCACATTGGCTCTCGCTCCGGCGATCAGCGCGATCAGTTCGGCGACGTTGGTCTCGCCCACGAAGTCCACAGCGTCCCGACTGAACGACGCCACCTCGGCAAAAGCGGCTCGGTCGGCCTCGGCCCTTCCCCCCACGAACAACGGCAAGGCTCCCGCTTGGGCGACGCGCGTCGCGAGTTCGCCGAACGATGCGGGCGGCCATCGCTTCGTCGCCCAGCCCGCCCCGGCGTTGAGAACCACGTAGGGTTGGGCCGTAAGGCCACGGGCTTCGAGCCTATCTTGGAGCGTAGCTATGGCTTCGGTCGTGGGCACCATCCCAAAATCGGCTCGGTCCGCAACGCCGCCCGCAGCCCGTACCACGTCCACATACTGATCCACGACGTGGAACGACGAGGGATCGGGCCACACGCGCCGGCTGGCCAACCAAGCCCCCTCGCGTTGCCAGTGATAGCCGTATTTGGTGTCGGCCTTGGCCCGCGCCACGCAGAGGGCGCTCTTGGAAAGCCCCTGCAAATCGAACGCCGCAAGGTAAGGCTCGTCGAACACCGGCCACGTCTTGGGATGGAATCCCGGCTTGACGATCACGCACCGATCCACATGGGTGCAGGATTGCACCACGGCTGCGAACCGTGGGTCCACGGCCCAATGAACCTCGCAGCCCGGAAACCCAGTCTTCAACGCGCCTGCAGCGGGCAGCGTGCACACCACGTCCCCCAGCGACGACAGCCTAGCGATGAGAAAGCGTGGTCGTTCCATGAAGGGTCGCGACGGCTTGCAGCACGTCCTCCGGGCCGATGGCGTCGGGGTCGGTCCCGTTTCGCAGGACGACTCCGTGCCGCGTGTAGGGGCGGAAGCGATCGGGGTTCGAGGGCCCGAACAACGAAACCACAGGCACACCGTATGCGGCGGCGATATGGCCGGTGCCCGTATCCGCCGAAACATGAACCGCGCTCAATTGGATGGCGGCCATCGTTTGACGGAGCGTGGTCTTCCCCACCAAGTCCTGCGCCGTATCGCCCTTGAGCCCGAGCGATGGATCGCCGGGTCCGCCGACCGCCACCACTTCAAAACCCTCTTGAGCCAGTTTGCGCGCGATCAGCCGCCACTTCTCGACGGGGTAGCGCTTGGCTTCGCTGCTGCTCGCCAAAGAAAGCGTGACCAGCGGGCGACCACCACTCACCGAAACGGAACCCCGCTCGTCGAAAAGCTGCGGCACCAGGGGCCGCTCCGGAGTCGGGAACTCGCCCAACTCGTTGAGCAACGCCATGTGTCGCTCCACCCAATGCTCCGGCGTGCGCGACCGTACCGACACGGGGTTGAGCATCTTGGCGAACGCATCGGTGGGCCGGACGGCCAGCCGCCTCTTCGCTCCGCTGAGCCGCACGCAAAGCGCGGTTTTCGAGTGCCCTTGCAGGTCGAGCGCCCAATCGAAGCGAAACCGCCGCAGGCTCAGATAGCGCCGCATCTGGTCCATCCAAGTCGCCGGGTGGCTGCGTTGCTTCTTCCACTCGTCGCGAGGAAACAGGACGATCTCGTCGAGCAAGCGATCGGTGTCGAGCACCTCGGCACACCGGGGTTCGACGGCCCACACCAGGTGCGCGTTGGGGAAGCGCAACCGAATCGCCGTTGCCGCGTGGGCGGCCATCACGCAATCGCCGATCGCCGAGAACCGCGCGATCAGCACGCGCGGCCGCTCGTTGCGGTCTCCACGAGGCAGTCGCTTGCGGTCGGGGCTGGCGACCATGGCACCGTTTCGCTCGCTCACAGCAACCCCCGTTTTCGCGCGCTCTTCCAGCGGTCGTGCAGCCACAGCCACTGTTCGGGATGCTGGCGGACCATGCGCTCCAACGACTCGTTGAGGGCGACCATGATGCCTTCGGCGGGATTCTCGCGCGTCGGCGACGGCTGGATCGGCCCTTCGACCTCGAGCACGAACTTGCCGTCGTCCCGTCGCCACTGGTACGCCACGTAGATCGGCGCCCCCGTTCGCACGTGCATGACTCCGGGCCCCATCACCGTGCCGACCATCTTGCCGAAGAACGGGACGAACACCTCGTCGTCGTTTTGGTCGGGCAAGATCCCGACCCATTCGCCCGCCTTGAGCGCACGCAGAATCTCGCGCGCCGCGTTCCCTCTTGGCAGGACTTTGACTCCGGTGTTGGCCCTCAGGCGGGCGAGTCCCTCGGCGATTTCGGGCTGGTTGGGATCGCGGGCAACGACGGCCACCGGCTTTTGCAGGATGGTGAGGTACTGGCACAAGCGCTCCCAGTTGCCGAAGTGGGCCGAGATCAGGATCACGCCGCCCTGGTACGCCAACAGGGACTCGTGGTCGCCCTTGATCTCGGCGATATCCTCCACGACCTCCTCGTTGGATCGGCTCGGCGTTCTGAGGAGGTCGGCCCCCACGCGCCCGAAGTGTTCGAACACGCCCTGCGCGATCCGTGCCCGTTCGGCATCCGAGAGTTCGGGCATGGCCATCGCCAGATTGGCGCGGGTGCGCTCGCGGTACTTCTTCGAGAGCCGGTGGATCAGCCGCCCCAGCCGTTCGCCCAAGCGATCGGCCTGACGAGCGTTCAAGCGGGCGAACACCGAGCACAACAACTTGAACGCAAACGTCGCCGCCCGGCCTTCAAGCGACTTGCGCCAAGACCGTTTCGACCTGTTGGGCGATCCACCGTTCGAACTCATGTGCGGGCTCTACAACGGTCTCTTGCCGAGCCACATGGACGAGACCGCCATGCGCCTCGACCAAAGGCCCGAGTTTCACCCAGTCTTTGGCTGTGACCACCAGTGGCCGGCCCGAGGCGACAGAACCCTCAAGATACCTTGGAGGGATGGATGCGTGGTCGGGCAGGGCCGTCCGCTCGACCACGCCCAGACCCCTCGCTTCCACGTCCCGGAAAAACCTCGCGGGGTCGCCGATGGCGCAAATCGCGTGAACTTCCTCGCCCGACTGCAACGCCTGGGCCAAGCCCTTGGCCTCGAAGGTCAGTGGTCTGCGAACCACACGGAAGCCCTCGGCGCTCGCCGCTCCCCACGGATCGAGGGTCAGCGTGGCGCGGCCCCGGCCCGAGCGAGGCTCGCGATACGGCCCTGCAGGCAGGCACCACGGGTTGGGCGGATTCGCGGGGTCAAGCAACAGCGTCACGTCCTTGTGGAGCGGCAGGTGCTGGAAGCCGTCGTCCATCAACATCACCCGATCGGGCCACCGATCGCGGACGATTTGCGCGGCCAACACCCGACGTCGCCCCACCACGATGGGCAGATGCGGGCGCTCCGAGCGCACCAGGGCGGGTTCGTCGCCCCAAACCTCGGCTTCGAGCGGCCCTTCGGGTGCGGCCGCCGCCGCTTCGCTGGCGGGCGAACCATAACCGCTGAGCGAAAGGACCACGGGATGCCCGAGGCGTTCCAGCACATCGGCCACGTGCAACGTCAACGGTGTCTTGCCGCTGCCACCGACGCGCAGATTCCCCACGCAAACCACGGGCCGATGCGGCCTTGCGGGGTGCTTGAGCCCCAAGCGATAGACCGACAAGTAGCCCAGCCAACCGCCCGCATAGAGCCACGACGCCGGCAACAGGGCAAGGCGCAAGGCGCGAGAAACCGCCGATTCGCCCGACCAGACCTCGGCCCAGTGCATCAGCCGAAAGGACCTTCGACCATCGAGGCGCCACACCACAGGCACTTGCCCGATGACCGAACCGGCGAAGTCCGTTGGCACGAAGGACACACTTTGGGACCCGAGCCCACCTTGCCATCTCGCTTGCCGTCGGCCTCGTCCAAAGCGATCGCCTTATGCAGGAGTTGCTCGTCGGTGAACCCGTGAACGTCCTTCAAGAGCGACCACATCGCGGCGCACGCCAACTCGAGACGGTCCAAGCGTTCGTCCAAGCGGCGAACGTCGGTCTTGGCCTCCATGGCGTCCTGCGAGGATCGGGCCGCCGTCTGGGCCGCCGCTGCTGCCGAAGACGTGGCGCGTGCCGCCATCAACAAGTCAAACATCTCAGGGACAGTTTGACCCAAGTCAGTTCAGATCGAGCGTTGACGTGACGGGATAGTGGTCCGACTCGAACGCACCCTTGGTCGCGGGCCAGACGATCGCGGCGTCGCGGATGGCCCACGCATCCGACACGAACACATAGTCAATCTTGTCGCCATCCACGCCTTCTTGCCACCCGTTGAACGTCTGAACGTCCTTGCGTCCGGGGTGGATCGCCCGAAACGTGTCGCGGATGCCCGAAACACCCATGATCGGCTCGAGCATCAATCGGATCGCGGGGTTGCTCTCGCCCGCGTTGAAGTCGCCAAGCACCAAGAACGGCTCCTTGCCCACCAGAGATGCGACCTTCGACCGCAGCATCTCGACGCTCTTCAGCCTCGAAGGCTGCGATTCGTGATCCAAGTGAACGTTGAACACCCACAACGGACGAAGCGACGAAAGTTCCACCAACCGAACGAACGTCACGATCCGCGTGATGTTGTTGCCCCACGACTTGCTCGCCACCACCTCGGGC
>JACFNW010000186.1 GCA_019454665.1 Fimbriimonadaceae bacterium
CGTGGGCGTCGAGGTTCGCCATGACGAGGCGGTCCACTTCGTTGCGCACCCAGCGCGGGTTGGAGACCTTGGGCATCGGCGGCTTGACCGGCACCTCGAACGACCAATGGCGGCTGTACTTGGCCCCCTGCAGGATCCACAGGCGCAGCGTCTCGATCTGGTCGGGTGTGAGCGGCTTGACCTCCGAGTAGGTCGGCGGCATGATGTCGCTCGGCTCTTTCGCCGAGACGCGGTGCCAGAGACGGGACTTCTCGGGGTTGCCGGGCACGATGGCGGCGTAGCCGCCCCGGTCTTTGAGCGCTTCGTCGCGCAGGTCGAGGCGCAAGCCGGCCTGGACTGCGGCGGCATCGGGTCCGTGGCACGTGAAGCAGCTTTCACTGAGGATCGGCCGCACGTCGCGGTTGAAATCTATCGTTCGAGGGGCCTTGGCCTGAGCCGGCGCGGGCTGCGCGAACGCCGCCCAGCCGGCGGCCACACCCGCCAGACAGAAAAGGGCTGCCGCGCCCTGCGCCACGATGCGTTGGAGGCTCTTCTTTGGTGCCACGATGGTGAATGCATCGTAGCACAGGAGACCGCCGAATCGTGGAAAAAACCGCCCGCATCGGGTTCGGCTCGTTCCACCGAACGGGCTAGCGGGGGATTTGAAAGTGGGTTCTGGCCAGGCCCTCCAGCCAGGGACGCAGGTCCACCCAACCGCCGAGCGAGTTGGCGAGAAGCGACTCGACCAACGTCCAGTACCCGCGGACCGAGGCGACCTGTTCCTTCGACCAGCGCAGGGTGTCGGTCGCCCAAACCGTGAAACGATCCCATACGTTCGCAGGCGGCTTGGGGGGAACCGAGGTCGTCGCGGGCCGGACGAGCGCCGCGACAATCGTCGCTTTGGCCGTGTCGCTACCCTTGTCGCTTTCGCCGAGCAACAGCTCGAGGACCATGCCCGAGCCGACCCCGAGCGCCGGGTCGAGCAGGGCGTATCCGTTGCCGCGGAGCGGCCGGGTGCGGTCGGCTTCCACCAACTCGCCTTCGAGCGTCAATCCGAGGATCAGGGAGCGGTCGGCGGGCAACTGCTTCATCTTTCCGGGGATCGCTCGGAGTACCCGCGCCTTCAGCGTGAGCCCGCCCGAAGTCTCCGACCACACGGTGTCCGGCCCCAGGTCTTTCGGCAGGTTGGCCGGCGCAAGGACCCGGACGGGGAGTTCGTCGGCGAAAGGCAACGCAAACATTCCGCTCGAGCGTGCGCCCTCGACCGAAGCGACCCCTCGGTCGTTGAGGACGATCTTCTTGGAAGGGAACAACTGGGCCGTGGTCGTCTCGTTGATGGGCAGTTTGGCGCCGTTCCAAGTGGCCGTGGCGGAAGAGGCCTTGAAGTCCACGAGCGGGGATGGCTCCCGGGTCGCGACCGTGTACTCGAACCGGGCTTGCGCCGAAAGTGTGCCGTTCCGCAGCAGTTGGGTCAGGGCGCCCGTGGCCTCGACATCCACCTGATAGGTGTAGCCGGGCAGGGTCAGCGTGTAGAGAAAGGCGATCACAGGCAACATCAGTCCATCTCCGAGACGCGGACCTCGATGCCGATGGTGGCGATCACGGCCGCGACGCGTTCACATTCCTCTTGGCGGCCATGGTGGACCACCGAGAGGCCGAGGTGGTCAATTTCCCACGCCTCGATGTAGGCCTCTTCGAACGGGCAACCGGTGGCTCGCATGAGGATTTCGATCACTTCTTGGTAGGTGTTGACGTCGTTGTTGAAGACCGTGACGATCCAGCCGCCGAACCCGGTGTCGGAGGTGGTCGGCTCGAGGACGGGAAGCGCGCCACCCATGGTCAGTCGGGCCATTCGGGCCGCACATCGGTTCTGACGCCGACGCGGGCCAGTGGTTCCGCGGCTTGGAGGCACACGGATTCCGTGCCGAAGTGGACGGGCGCTTCGCCGTACGTGTGGGCCTCCCAGGCTTCGATCGCGGCTTCCTGAAGGTCGCAACCCGTCCCTTCGATGAGGGCCAGGATCACTTCGTCGAAGCTGGTTGTGTCGTTGTTGAAGATGACGAGCATCCAGCGGCCTTGCGTAGAAGGGCCGTCGTTCTGGACATCGGGCAGGACCACCGATTGGCTCATCGCTGATCCGTTATTGTGGCACTTTGCTCATCCAGACGAAGGGCCCGGCGACCGGAGTCGCCGAGCCCCTCTTGGATCGCGAATGCCGACCTTAGTTGGTCAGCAGGTCCTGGTCCGGCCGGAAGAAGCAGGAATAGGACGCGGTCGCGTTCGGGATGGTGCAGCCCCACATCGAGACGGGCGTGCCCGTCGCGTCAATGCTGGCGAACGGGGTGCCGTAGTAGTCCGTGATGTAGTTGGGGGCGAGGGTGTTCTTGGCGCCCACGCGGAAGAACTTGGCCGACGTGTCCACGCGGCTGCTGTTCATGCCGTTGCCCCAGACCCATGCCTTGGCGGCGGCGCCGCCCGTCCAGAACCAAGCCCAACCGGAAGACGAACCGCCCGTGTAGGGAGGAGCGGCGCCGTTGAAGCGGCAGGCCTGAGCGCCGGAGCCCGCGAGGTAGTCGCAGCGCAGCGTCGGGCTGGTGATGGCCCGGCCTTCGAGGGCCGAGGTGCCGTTGCCGTTCCAGAACATGACGAGCTTGGAGGGCAGGGCCACTTCCGAAGCGCTCAAGGTGTGGAGCAGACCGTTGTACGTGAGGTTCTGGGTGGCGGCGGCGCGTCGCGCGGCGCCGGCGAAGTCCGCGGCGTCGGCGGCGTTCCGGACCTTGGTGAATCCGGTGCCGTCCAGGATGTCCCAGCTCTTCATGTACGCCTGAAGGGAGTTGGCCCAATAGGTCGTGTTCGCTTGCTTGACCGTGGGGGTGTCCCACACGTCCGAAGTCTTCCAGTCGTAGGGGATCGGGTGGATGACGTTCCAGCGGGCCGTGCCGTCGTCGCGAGTGCTGAAGGCGAGCGCCATCAGGTCGTCGTTGTCGGCCGAATAGATGGCCATGGCCGTGCCGGTTTGCTTGACGTTGCTCAGGTTGGTGGTCTTCTTGGCAGACTCCTTGGCCTGGGCGTAAACGGGGAAGAGCATCGCCGCGAGAATCGCGATGATGGCGATGACGACAAGTAGTTCAATGAGGGTGAAACCCTTTCGCATTGTCTTGCTGACCTCCGATGGACGTCCACGGGGCAAGAGGTCGCCGTTCGCCGCTCGATGAAGAAATGACTCCAGCGTTTTGCGGAACTCTGGCTGCCACCGCACCGTAGACAGCCCGATTCTATCAGGCGAAAGACTCAGACAAGCGGTTGTTCAGATGGATTTCACTTAAACAGACGAACACGAACCGCCCCCGCGCGTACGGGGGAGGTTCGTGTCGTCTTGACCGCAGAGCCTGACGGCTCTGCGACCGGTCGCGTTCAGCTCAGCGCAAGAGGTCCTGGTCCGGCCGGAAGAAGCAGGAGTAGGACGCGGTCGCGTTCGCGATGGTGCAGCCCCACATGGTGAGCGGGTTGCCCTGCGCGTCGATGTTGGCGAACGGCGTGCCGTAGTAGTCGGTGATGTAGTTGGGAGCGACGACGCCCTTGGGTCCCGTGCGGAAGAACTTGGCCGACGTGTCCGTGCGGCTGCTGTTCATGCCGTTGCCATACACCCAGGCCTTGCCGCCCGTGCCCCAGAACCACGCCCAGCCCGAGGAGGAGCCGCCCGAGTAGGGGGGCGCCGTCGGATTGAAGCGGCAGGACTGGAACGGCGTCGCGCTGGCTGCCCAGTCGCATCGCAGGTTCGGGTTGCTGATGGCGCGGCCTTCTCGGGCGGCGCTGCCGTTGCCGCTCCAGAACATGACGAGCTTGGAAGGCAGAGCGACTTCCGAGGTGCTCAACGTGTGGAGCAGGCCGTTGTACGTGAAGTGCTGGCTCGCGGGAGCGCGTCGGGCCGCGCCGGCGAAGTCCGCCGCGTCCGCCGTCGAGCGGACCTTGGTGAACCCGGTGCCGTCCAGAATCTCCCAGCTCTTCATGTAGGGCTGCATGGAGTTGGCCCAGTAGGTCGTGTTGGAAGCCTTGACCGTGGGGGTGTCCCACACATCCGAGGTCTTCCAGTCGTAGGGGATCGGGTGAATGACGTTCCACCGGGACGTTCCGTCGTCGCGGTACGAGAACGACATCGCAAACAGGTCGTCGTTGTCCGCAGCGTAAATGGCCATGGACGTGCCCATTTGCTTGACGTTGCTCAGGTTGGTGGTCTTTTTGGCAGACTCCTTGGCCTGGGCGTAGACGGGGAAGAGCATCGCCGCGAGGATCGCGATGATCGCGATCACGACGAGCAGTTCGATGAGCGTGAAGCCCTTGCGTCGCATAAGTTTGTGTTCCTCCAATCGGCACACGCAACGCCAAGCGTCCCGCGCTTAGAATGAACGATTGCTGAAGTCAGGAACTCATGCCCCGGCCTCGCGCGTACCGATTGCGTTCCATTCTAGCGCGATGAACGCCAAATGGCAAGGGTTTTTTCACTTTTTTGTCATCTGTTCATAGGTCGTTCCTCCCAGCCGCTTCAAAACGCGGCTCGGAGAACCCGTCTCCGGGGCCACCGAGGCGGCCCCGGAGAGTGTTGGGACGCCCTAGCGCAAGAGATCCTGGTCCGGGCGGAAGAAGCAGGAGTACGAAGCGGTCGCGCCGGAGATGGTGCAGCCCCACATGGTCAGCGGGTTGCCCTGAGCGTCGATGTTCGCGAACGGCGTGCCGTAGTAGTCCCGGATGTACTCGGGGGCGAGGACGCCCTTCGGACCCACGCGGAAGAACTTCGCCGACGTGTCCGTGCGGCTGCTGTTCGTGCCGTTTCCGTACACCCAGCACTGGCCGCCCGTGCCCCAGAACCACGCCCAGCCCGATGACGAACCGCCCGAGTAGGGCGGCGCCGTCGGATTGAACCGGCATGGGATGTCGCCCACCGACCCCGCGAAGTCGCAGCGCAGGTTCGGGTTGCTGATCGCACGTCCTTCGCGACCCCGGTTGCCGTTGCCGCTCCAGAACATGACCAGCTTCGAGGGCAACGCCACCTCGCTCGTGCTGAGCGTGTGCAACAGGCCGTTGTAGGTGAAGTGCTGCGTCGCGGGTGCGCGCCGCATGGCCCCGGCGAAGTCCGCCGCGTCCGCCGTGGAACGGACCTTGGTGAACCCGGTGCCGTCCAGAATGTCCCAGTTCTTCATGTAGGGCTGCATGGAGTTGGCCCAGTAGGTCTGGT
>JACFNW010000187.1:0-588 GCA_019454665.1 Fimbriimonadaceae bacterium
CGTCGGCGGCGCTCTTTGCCGCGTCGAATGCTTTGACTTCTAAGAGCATGCCACTCAATCGGGCAAACCTGTGCGCGACATAGCGGCGAACCTCAGGATCGGCTGGCGTGATCTTCTCAATCTCATCGGCGATCTTTCCCACACCCGTCAAGTCGTGTTTGTAAATGTGCAGCCAACAAAGCTCGAACAGAGCTTCCAGATCGCCCAGATCGACCGACTCATCCGCGTGGATCGCACCCCACACCGCAGCGATTGCCTCATCGAATCTGCACTCCTCGCTGTAGACCCTCGCCAGGCCAAGGTGATGGTGGTGGTTGCCTGGGTCAAGGGCGAGCGCTTTCTCGAAGTGGGCGCGCGCGAGGCGGTAGTGCTTGGCCTTTTCGGAGTCTCTAACCGACTCCTCTGCTAGAAACAGCTCCGAATGCCCGGCGTGGGCAGCGTAAAGCGCGACGTCTGGGGCACGATTCATCAGGGCAGTGAAGACCTTGAGTGCCTCCTCATAGCGTTCCAAGTGCAAACAACAGATGCCGTAAAGGTTCCATGCCGCGTCCGCTTCTGAAGCTAGCGCGATCACTGTTTTCAGGCACG
>JACFNW010000187.1:598-5191 GCA_019454665.1 Fimbriimonadaceae bacterium
GTCCTCAAAACGCTCGTTGGCCATATGGTCGTTGGCTTTGTCAAGCAGTTCTCGAACCTCGTCGCCACCTTCCAGTAATGCGTCGTATTCCTTTCTGGCTGTACGATCGCTCAGGGTCTCGTAAGCTTCACGGATTCGCTGGTAACCCTCGGCGTCTTTCTCGGGCGGATGGGCCTTGATCCCCCTAAAGTAAGCTCGCTTGATTTCGTCTTCGTCGGCATTGGCGCTAATGCCCAGTACGTCGTAGAATGTTGCGCTACCCGTCAATGCTAATCTACCTCGTATTCAAACACAGCATCCACCAATGCACCTCCCGCAGATTCGCATCTTGCAGGATCGCCTGATTGGATTGCTGTTTCTAGTACTTCGATCGCGCGAGCGAGTCTCCCGGTTTGTGATGGTTTCTTCCCCGAGTCCATCAACTTGCTGGCACGCTTGAGCAACGATTCGTACTTGCGCCTGAGCGGTGAGTCGGAGACTGGAGCCACAGGCGCCGCTGGTTTGGGTGCAGCGACATGGCCGCCGCCCATAAGTGTTTCGATGCGCTTGGCGGCGTCTTCGAGTTGCCCCGTGCCCATGATCTGATCGGTGGGCCTGTATTCGATGAGTACCTCTTTGTCCGGGAGATTGGGGATGTACGCGTGGAGTTGGATGCGGCCGTCGTTGTTGTAATTGAAGTCGACCGTCAGAGGGTGGGGCTCGCCGGTGTCGGAAACGGGAATGTCTGAGATTTCGCCTTCGATGCCCGTAGGCGTGGCCTCTTCGGGCACCCTGGCCGTTCCGTAGTGGTCTTGGAAGACCTTCACCACCACCGAGTCCTGTTCGGCGTGCAACAGGGAGAATCCGAAGCTGCGTCGGAACGGGATCTTCTCGTTCGGGGCGATCAGCGGCTGGTAGACGAGGTGCGGAATTCCCATGGAGTCAAGGTCCACAACATCGATGCCTACTCCGAACGCTGACACGTCCGCGATGACCGGCGCCGATTCGCTCGCCTGATCGGTTGCTATCGAAGCCTGGATGGCTGCGCCCATGACGACCGCCAGATCGGGATCGACCTCGGCCGATCCCTCCATCCCGAACAGTTCCGCGACCAACTGACGCACTGCAGGAATATAGGTCGTGCCTCCCACGAGCAAGATCTTTTGGATGGAGCTCGGTTTGAACTTGCCCGCTTTGAGGGCGCGGTTCACAACCACCCGAGCACGGTCGAGCAAATCGCCGATGGCGGCCTCGAATTCGTCGCGAGTCACCGAGACGTCGAGGGCGGCCATTTCGCCCGCTTTGCGCCCGAATCGATCCACAAACACCGAAGCAGAGGGCATAACCGTCAAGTCCTTCTTCGTCGTTTCGGCTGCTTGCTTGAGCGTTCTGCGCGGTTCGCGTTGGTTCGAGCAGTCGCCCCCGGCCGCGGCGAACTTGCGCAGCAGCAGGTCGATCATCTTGTCGTCGAAGTCCGTGCCCCCGAGCTTCGGATCGCCGAAACTCGAGCGAATGTCAAGCACGCCCTCCATCATTTCGAGCGTTGTGACGTCAAGCGTGCCCCCACCCCAGTCGAATACCACGATTTGGCCCTCGGCGTCTAGGGATTGCTGGCCGAAGGCCAAAGCTGCGGCGGTCGGCTCGTTGACGAGGCGCAACACTTCCAGCCCCGCGACCCGTGCGGCGTTGTACGTCGCGGTACGGGCGGGTTCGCCGAAGTTGGCTGGGACAGAGATCACGGCGGCGGTAACCGGCTCACCCACATAAGCCTCCGCCATTCTTCGGAGATGGGTCAGGATGATCGCGGACACTTCCTCGGGTCGATATTCCTCGTCCCCCAATGCGACGGTCGCGTTCGTCCCCATCAGGCGCTTGACCTGGCGGACGCCCCGGCCGGGCAAGTCCACCGTTGCAACCGCGTTCTCGCCTACCAGAATCCGACTGTCCATATCCAAGGCCACCAGCGAAGGAACGATGGCTCGGCCGGTGAGCGGGTCGGCGATTGGTTGCGGGCGACCGTTGCGGAACAAGGCGATTTCGGAAGTCGAAGTCCCTAGGTCGATGCCGATAGCGAGTTTGCTCATGAGGTGCCCCCTCCCCGTGTGTCGAGTCCAGACAAGGTTACTGAGGCGCGCTTCAAGAGCCTGTCTCCGGCCTTGGCTCCGATTGAGATGCAGCGTGCAACGGTGCCACTGGGTGCCTCCGACGGTTCGTAACCCGTCGCCTGATAAAACTCAGCGAGGAACGCGTCACCCGGATTTGGGCGCAGTACCTGAATCCCAAGGGGTTCGAGTGTCCGCGCGAAGGACTTGAGTTCCCTCTCGGCCGCAGCTCGCTCCGCATGGCTTAAGTCGGTCAATTGCAGGGTGTGGTCGATCACCGTGAGGTACGCGATGCAAGCAGCTTCGTGACGTTCGACGACCCGTTTCAAGCGCTCGACTTGGCTGTTTCGCTCTTGGATGCGCTGCTCCGTTTCCTGATGGCTGAGGAGAGCGGCCTCCAGCTTTGCTTGAATCTCGCTTAGGCCGTCTGCGCGCTCGCCCAGCGAATCAGCAACCAGCTCGAACTCCAGGCGGGTCTTCGCCAGCGACCTCACTTCCGGCTTCAATAGCTCGGCGTCAGACTCGCGCTCACGATCAGGGTCTATCGTGGCAAGGGCTGGACCTGATGGTTCGCTGGTACCCAATGCCCGAGCCGATAACATCCATATGGAAGCTGAGGTGAGCCCAACTCCCACAATCAACATTGCGACCAATCCCGGAACACTCATAATGCTTGTCCTAGCCAAGAGGCAGCTCTGCGACGCGCAGACGAATCGTACCAGAAGGTTCTTCTGTGTCAAACAAGCCGGGTCCTTCTTGGGCCTCTGGAATTCTCCTTGTGCCGCAGGTCCACCTTCAGACAGGTGTTCTGGGAGCGCTAGGCCACGTACTCACGAGGGTCGGCGAAGCGGCCGGCGATGGCGGTGGCGGCGGCGGTCGCGGGGCTGACCAGATGCGTTCGCGATCCGGGGCCCTGTCGCCCTTCGTACGGACGGTTGCTCGTGGAGGCGCTGCGCTGCTGCGGGCGAAGAATGTCGCCGTTCATCCCGAGGCACATCGAACACCCCGCGTGGTGCCACTCGAATCCGGCTTCGCGGAACACGTCGGCCAGCCCCTCGGCTTCGGCGAGCGCCTTCACTGCCTCGCTTCCGGGGACCACCATCGCGCGGACGCCGGCGGCCACCTTGCGGCCTTTGGCGATCGCCGCGGCTTGGCGCAGGTCCTCGATGCGCGAGTTCGTGCACGAGCCGATGAACACCGTGTCGACCGCCACTTCGCGCAAGTCCACCCCTGGTTTGAGGCCCATGTAGCCCAGCGCACGGGTCTCGCTGGCATTGGCGGGCTCGGGGATGGGCTGGCCGATGTCCACGGTCATCGCGGGGGTCGTGCCCCACGTCACTTGCGGCTCCAGCCCGCTCGCGTCGAGCGTCTCCAAGCGGTCGTAGGCCGATGGGTCGTCGGTTTTGAGTTCGGCGCAGCGGGCTTCGAGTTCGGCGAACGCCGCGCCTTTGGGGGCGTAGGGGCGGTCGCCGTCGGCGATGTATTCGAGGGTGGTGGCATCGGGGCGGATCAGGCCCGCGCGCGCGCCCATCTCGATGGACATGTTGCAGATCGTCATGCGTCCGCTCATGGGCAAGGCTTCGATGGCTGGCCCGAAGTACTCGGCGACGTGGCCCGTCGCGCCTGCCGCGCCGAGCTTGCGGATGATGGCGAGGATGATGTCTTTTGCCGTCACGCCTTTGCCGAGGGACCCGGTCACTTGGATGCCGAGCGACTTGGGCTTCTTGGGCGAGATGAGGGTTTGCGTGGCCAGCACGTGCTCGACCTCGGTGGTGCCGATGCCGAAGGCCAACGCGCCGAAGGCCCCGTGGGTCGAGGTGTGCGAATCGCCGCAGACCATGGTCAATCCGGGCAGGGTGAGCCCCAGTTGGGGGCCGATGACGTGGACGATGCCTTGACGCGGGTGGTGGTAGCCGAAGAGGAGGACGCCGAACTCCTCGCAGTTGCGCGCCAGCGCCGCGATTTGCTGGCCGCTGAGCGTGGACTCGTCGATGGGTCGGCCATCGGTGGGGACGTTGTGGTCCACGGTGGCGAACGTGAGATCGGGGCGGCGGACCTTGCGGCCCTGTTCGCGCAGCCCGTCGAAGGCCTGGGGCGAGGTGACTTCGTGAACGAGGTGGCGGTCAATGTAGAGCAGGGTCGCCCCACCCTCCATCGTCGTCACCACGTGGGCGTCCCAAACCTTGTCGAAGAGCGTCGAAGCCATCGGGAGTATTGTACGCCCCACGTGCCTACCGCCTGTCGTGGGACTTGTCGGAGGTGGCGTCGAGGATCTCTTGGGCCAGGTAGACCTTGTTTCACTTTCGCCCGCTGATCTCGCGCAGCAGCCCGTGTGCCTCCCAGAACTCGACCGCATTGCGAACCGCGAGGTAGGAGGCACCGGTTTGGCGGCAGTATCTTGCGATGGAGAATACGGGGTTCGAGAACAGCTCGTCCAGAACCAACGCTGCCGCTTGTGGGGGGCGGGTGGCGCGGGCCAGTTGTTCGCGGCGGCTTTCGTAGAGGGCGAGGA
>JACFNW010000188.1:0-3024 GCA_019454665.1 Fimbriimonadaceae bacterium
CAGGGCGTCGAGGTGCTCTTTCACCGCGTCCCGCACGGCATGGATGGCCTGCTGCGGGTCGCGGTGCGCGCCGCCCTTGGGCTCGGGCACGATGGCGTCCACCAGCCCGAGTTCCAGGGCGCTTTCAGCGGTGAGCCGGAGCGCCGCCGCCGCCTGCGGCCCCTTTTCGGGGTCGCGCCAGAGGATCGCCGCGCACCCCTCGGGCGGGATGACGCTGTAAATCGCGTGGTCCTGCATCAGCACGCGGTTGCCCACCGCGATGCCGATCGCGCCGCCGCTGCCCCCTTCGCCGATGATCACCGACACCACGGGCACCTCGAGCTCGAACATCTTCATGGTCGAGGCGGCGATGGCTTCCGAGATACCCCGGCTTTCGCTTTCCACCCCTGGGTCGGCGGCGGGCGTGTCCACAAACGTGATGATGGGCATCCCGAAACGGCACGCCATGTCGAACAAGCGGATGGCTTTTCGGTAGCCTTCCGGCTTGGCCATGCCGAAGTTGCGGAATTGCCTTTCTTGGATGTTACGGCCCTTTTGGTGGCCGACCACCATCACCGGCCGCCCGTTGAAGAACCCCGGTCCTCCGACGATGGCATGGTCCGCACCATACCGCCGGTCCCCGTCGAGTTCGGTGAACTCGGTGATCAGAGCCGTCACATAGTCGAGCGTGTAGGGTCGGCGCTCGGCTCGGGCGACCAGCGTCTTTTCCCAAGGTCCCAAGCGGCTGTAGCGGACGTCGATGTAGCGGTCTCGCCGGGCCTTGACTTCGGCCAACCTGGCGCCTAGTTCGTCTTGCTTGTCCTCGGGCGAGGTGGCGATGAGGGCTTCGATCTTGGCGATCGCCTCGTCCAATTCGATAAGCGGCTTTTCCCACTCTTTCCAGGTCTTAGCCATTCAGGTGCCCTCCCAGCGACTTCACCAATCGCGTCAACGTCGGCCGCATCTCTTTGCGGGGGACGATGCGGTCCACCATGCCGTGCTCCAGGCAGAACTCGGCGGTTTGGAAGTTGTCGGGGACCTTACTCACGCCCGCCTGTTTGCTCACGCGTGCCCCCGCGAAGCCGACAAGCGCCTTCGGCTCGGCGAGAATCACGTCCACCACGCTGGCGTAGCTCGCGAGGACGCCCGCCATAGTCGGGTCGGTGAACACCCCGAGGGTGGGTATGCCGTGGTCGCGGCAACGCTGGACGGCGGCAACGGTCTTGGCCATCTGCATCAGCGAGAGCAGCCCCTCTTGCATGCGCGCGCCGCCCGAGGTGCAAAACAGCACGACCGGGCACGCGTGCTCGACGCCGCGCTCCAGCGTCCGCGCGATTTTCTCGCCCGCCACGGAGCCCATCGAGCCGCCCATAAAGTCGAAATCGGCGACCGCTGTGGCCACCCTGCGGCCCCCCAACGCAGCGAGCCCGGAGACGACGCTATCGCCCGCGCCGGTCTTGGACCTCGCCTTGGCGAGCTTGTCGGCGTACTCGGGAAAGCCCAGCGGGTCGCTCGACGATAGCCCGGTGTCGGCTTCTTCGAACGAACCCGGGTCGAACGTGAGCTCGATGCGCTTGGCCGCACCCAACCGGTGGTGGTGGCTGCAATTCGGGCACACGCCGAGCGCCTCGTCGAGTTCGCTCTTCAGCAGGATTTTTTTGCACCCGAGGCACTGGCAAAACGCCCCGTCGGCGCCCCGTCCTTCCGTCCGCATACGCTGGGAGCATACCTTGCGCCTCCCCGTGGGTCCGTGCCCGCATGGCGGTCGGGCGGCGCTTCGCCGTTTTCTGTGGTCGGGCGAGCCAGCGGTTCGTTCGGGCCCCAGGGACGCCTTACCGGCGCATCAGGTGCCAGAGGTCCGCATCTACTTCGTAGCCGTCCATCGTCTCGAACCGCGCCCCTTCGCGTCCATGGCCGATGATTCCGAACGCGCCTTCGAAGTTCCACATCGCCCAGCCCCAGCCGAACTCGCGCCAGAGAAAGAACAGGTCGGAGAGCCAGCGGAGGGCATCGGCGTTGGGCGTCTGGTTGAAGCATCCGAACTCGCCCACGTGGACCTCCACGCCTTGCGCCTCGACCTCGCGCCAGGGGCGATAGAACTCTCGGAGCGTGTCGGCATCCCAAACTTCGCCCTCCCAGATCACGCCGGGGTAGGCGGGGTAGGGCGCGTTGGCGTGCCCATCCCACCACGTGGCGCGGTGATGGCTGACGGGCATGGGCTGATATCCGCGGCAGCTGTGCGTCACGCCCAGGTCGGCGAGTTCGGCCATGGCGTAGTGGCCTCCGCCGAGTCCGTCAATCACGATGGGCCGCTCGGGGTCCACGGACCGGATCGCCGCCACGGTTCGTCGGATCACGGCGGCGTGATTCTCGCGAGTCATGCCGTACTGGCCCACATTGGGCGGCTCGTTGACCAAGTCGAAACTGAGGTCGCCGGCGGGGATTCCCCGATAGCGCTTGGCGAAGCCCTCCCAGAGGAAGGCGAACGCGTCCTGGGCTTCGATGTCCAGCCAGAGGTTGTGCCGCTCCAGATCGTTGCGGTTGATGCAGTAGCCTGGCGCACGATGGAGGTTCAGGCTCATGTGCAGCCCCCGCTCGCGGCAAGCGGCAAGGTGCCGGTCGAGCACTTCGAATACTGCTTCGTCGGGGTGAAAGTAGTCGAAGTCCTTGGTCCAGAACCGGTAGTCGGTCGGGATGCGCACGAAGCGAAGGTCGTGCTTGGCCATGAAGTCGAGCGCGCGCAGGTCGGCTTCGATGGGCTTTCCGTCGTCGCCCTTGATGAACATCCACTGGAAGTTGAAGCCGCAGAGGGGGCCGATTCGGGGTTGGGCCATGAAGCCACGATACCCACCCGCGGAACAACGATCAGGTACCGTGACGTTCTATAGGGTGCGTCTCCGCGAGACGCCAATCCTCCCCATGATGCGCTTCCTCAAGTTTGTGTTGGCTGCCGTTGCGTTGACAGCGGCGACGTTGGGCCTGGCGCAGGACCCGCCCACGGTGTCAGTGTCTTTGGACAACCCCAAGCCCGCGCCGGGCGCGGTG
>JACFNW010000188.1:3034-5189 GCA_019454665.1 Fimbriimonadaceae bacterium
CACGCCTACCAGAACCCGCCGACCATGGACTACATGATCCCGTTGACCGTCGCCAGCGCGACCACGGGCGTCAAGCTCACGAAGGTCTCTTATCCCAAGGGCGAGGTCAAGAGGGTCGCGGGCGAGGACTCGGCGGTCTACGACGGCTCGGTCTCGATCCCCTTCGAGTTCGTCGCTGGTACGGCACCGGGCAAAGCGGCGATCAAGCTCAAAGTCGGCTACCAACAGTGCACCGATTCCAACTGCTTCGCCCCCGACGAGGTGATGGCCGAGGTGCCGTTCGAGGTGGTGGGCACGGCTGCGCCGACCCCCGACAAGACCGACCCGGCCAAGCCACCGACCGGCGAAGTCGAACCTCCCAAGGACCCGCAGGAGCAGACAGACCAGACGGGCACCACCGAGCCGCCCGCCACCCAAGACGAGGGCGAGCCCAAAGCCGAACCCGCCAAGGATTCCGGCGACACGTCGGCGATCGGCTCTTCGAGCGACTCGTCCAGCAGCACACCAACCAGCACTGAAGAGGGGTTGGCGGGCAGCTTCACGCAGAACATCCGCTCGGGCAACTACATCCCCGCGTTCGGATTGTTGTTCCTGATCGGCCTGCTGCTCAACCTGACGCCGTGCGTCTACCCGCTCATCCCCATCACGCTCGGCTTTTTCTCGAGCCAAGCGGCGGGCAGCCGAGCGGTGCGGTTGCAGTTGGGCGGCATGTACATGGTGGGCATCGCCCTGATGTACGGCGCGGTCGGCGGGATTTCCAGTGCGATCGGGGCGGGTTTCGGGGCCCTGTTCACCCAGTCGTGGTTCAACATCGCGCTCGGCGTGTTCATGGTGGTGCTGGCGCTTTCCATGTTCGGCCTCTATGAGATCGGCATCCCCGCCCCGCTCCAAAAGCAGCTTCGCGGGCGGAGCGGCTCGGTGGGTGCGCTCATCATGGGCTTGCTGGTTGGCATTGGCGCGGCGCCCTGCGCAGGGCCGTTGGTCGTCCCGGTCGCGGTCGAGGCCGCGAACGCCCAGAGCATTCCGCTCGGCGTGGCGATGTTCTCGACGGTCGGTCTGGGACTCGGCTTGCCTTACTTGGCCCTGGCAGCGACGACGGCAGGGGCGAAGTCCCTACCCCGCGCGGGCGGCTGGATGACCCTGGTCAAAGCGATTCTCGGGTTGGCCGTCATCGGATTCGGCCTGATGTACGTGCTGCAAGGCGTGCAACTCGACGAAGCCATCAAGAAGCTCGTCTGGGTCGCCTACTTCGTCGCTTCGGCGGGCTATCTGTTCCTGTTCGATAAGAGCGACGCCACGGTCTTCAGCGTGCGCTTGAAGGGCGCGACGATCCTGGCGTTCGGCATGCTGGCGGGCATCACCTACACCGAGCGGGGCCAACTGTTGCGCGAGCGTGAGTTCGCCGCGCTGGCCGCCAAGACGGGAGGCAGGGTCTCGAACCAGATCGCGTGGATCAAGTTCGACGACGAGACGTTCGAGCAGGCCAAGGCCTCAGGCAAGCCCATCTTCATTGATGCGACGGCCGACTGGTGCGCGAAGTGCCACGAGATCGAAAGGGAGGTGTTCAACACGCCGCGCGGCATCGTGGCCCTGAACCAGGTGGTCGCCATGAAGATTGATTGGAGCACCGGCGTGGACCAAGCGTACAAGGACAAGACGGCGAAGATGTTCGACATCGTCGGCCTGCCGCATCTCGTGATCCTGAAACCCGGCGGCGAGCGATCGGAGGTCAAGAACGGGATGCACTCGGTGGACGAACTCGAAGCCGTGTTGCGGAAGGCTGGCGCGAACCTATGACGGTCCGCCCCGTGAAGGTCGGCGCGTCGGTGACCCTGGGCAACGGGCCGCTGACGATCATCGCGGGGCCTTGCCTTGCCGAATCGCACGGCCTTTGCCAAGAGGTCGCGGCGACGATGGCGGCGATCTGCGGACGCCACGGGTTGCCGTTCATCTTCAAGGCCTCGTTCGACAAGGCGAACCGGACCTCGGTCAACTCGGTTCGGGGCGGGGGCATGGAGGAGGGCCTGGCGATTCTGGACCGCATCAAGGCGGAGTTCGGGGTGCCTGTCACGACCGACGTGCATCTGCCCGACCAGTGCGCTCCGGTGGCCGAAGTCGTGGACCTGCTGCAGATTCCGGCGTTCCTCTGCCGCCA
>JACFNW010000189.1 GCA_019454665.1 Fimbriimonadaceae bacterium
CGAAGTTGCGGTTGCCGGAGAGCACCGAGACGACCGTCAGATCGCCGCCCGCGATGGCGCTGGAGACCTCTTCGGGCAGCGGCCCCGAGTTGCCGATGCACGTGGTGCAGCCGTAGCCCACCGTGTTGAAGCCGAGCGCATCGAGGTCTTTGTCGAGTCCCGCGCGCTCCAGGTAGTCGGTGACCACGCGCGAGCCGGGAGCGAGCGACGTCTTGACCCATTCCTTGCTCTTCAGGCCGAACTTGAGCGCTTTGCGCGCCACGAGGCCCGCCGCGACCATGACCGAAGGGTTGGACGTGTTGGTGCAACTCGTGATGGCCGCGATGACGACCGAGCCGTGCGTCAGGCCCTCGCCGTCTTGCGGCACCGCATTGGGGAACTCCTTGAAGAACGTGTCGCGCGCGTTCGACAGGGCCACCCGGTCTTGGGGCCGCTTGGGGCCGGCCACGCTGGGCTCGACCGTCGAGAGATCCAGGTGCAGCACGTCCGAGTACTCGGCTTCGGGGGCGTCGGCAGTGTGGAACACGCCTTGGGCGACGCAGTAGTCCTTCACCCGCTGGACGACGTCTTCGGGTCGCCCCGTGAGCCGCAGGTAGTTCAGCGTCTCCTCGTCCACCGGGAAGATGCCGCACGTCGCGCCGTATTCGGGGGCCATGTTGCTGATCGTCGCTCGGTCGGCGAGGGGCATGGTGGCCAGGCCGGGGCCGAAGAACTCGACGAACTTGCCCACGACACCTTTCTTGCGGAGCATTTCGGTCACGGTGAGCACGAGGTCGGTGGCCGTGGCGCCTTCGGGCAGTTTGCCCGTCAAGCGAAAACCGACGACCTGCGGGATGAGCATGCTCACGGGCTGGCCGAGCATGGCGGCCTCGGCCTCGATGCCGCCGACGCCCCAACCCAGCACGCCCAGGCCGTTGACCATCGTCGTGTGCGAATCGGTGCCGACCAGCGTGTCGAAGTAAGCGACGCCATCTTGCAGGCAGACCACGCGGGCGAGGTGCTCGAGGTTGACTTGGTGGACGATGCCCGTGTTGGGCGGCACCACCTTGAAGTTGTCGAAGGTCGTTTGGCCCCATTTGAGGAACTCGTAGCGCTCTTGGTTGCGCTCGAATTCGAGGTCGCGGTTGATGAGCAGGGCGGCTTCGGTGCCGTAGGCGTCCACCTGAACCGAGTGGTCTATCACGAGTTCGACGGGCTGGAGCGGGTTGATCTTGGTGGGGTCGCCGCCGAGCGCGGCCATGGCGTCGCGCATCGAGGCCAGGTCCACCACGCACGGAACGCCCGTGAAGTCTTGGAGCAGCACGCGGGCCGGGGTGAACTCGATCTCGTCGCTCGGCGCTGCCTTGGGGTCCCACTTGGCGAGCGCCTCGATGTGGGCTCGCGTGACGTTCACGCCGTCTTCGTTGCGGAGCAGGTTTTCCAGCAGGACCTTGAGCGAGTAGGGGAGCCTTTGGAGGTCCGCGCCGACGGCATCGAGCCGGTAGTAGCCGAGGTTGTTTTTGCCCGACGAGAAGGTTGCGCGCGCGTTGTAGCTGGACATGATTCGCCTAATCCAAGTTCCCGCCCGAGCACAAACTCAAAGAGGCGGAGCCTCGCGCCGTGGCGCGCGTTCGAAGGTCGGGCGAATGTTGGCCCAGTGTACCGGGAGACACGGAGGTGGGTGGGTGGCACCCGGCCCTTCAGTCCGAAGCCGCCTCGGTCCGGGCGTTCCCGGCCAACCCCAAATCCTCCGCACGCGCCGACAGGGCCGCGATCATGTTGGCGATGTGGGTTTCCAGGTCCAGGCCGATGCCTTCCGCACCCGCATAGACCTCCTCTCGGTGCACGCCCGCCGCGAACGAGGGCTGTTTGAGCTTCTTGACCACGCTCTTCACCTCGACCTCCCGCACATCGCGCGAGGGGCGGACGTAGGTGCACGCCGTGATGAACCCGGCCAACTCGTCGCACGCGTAGAGGTGCTTCTCCATGGGCGTGTCGCGCGAGATGGCGAGCGCGTCGTTGTGGGAGCCGATCGCGCGGATGATCGCGGGGTCCCAGCCCTCGGCCTCGAGCAGCCTCATGCCCCACGCCGGATGGTCCTCGGGGTGCTTCTCGTAGTCGAAGTCGTGCAGCAGGCCCGTCACTCCCCAAACGTCGGCGTCCTCGCCCAACCGCTCGGCGTACCAGCGCATGGCCGCTTCGACGCACAGGCAATGGCGGCGCAGCGATTCGCTGTCGGTGTGTTGGCAGAGGAGCTGGAACGCTTCGTCCCGAGTGTTGGGCATGGCAGGGGTTTTACCCAAGCGAGCAGGCCAAGCCGTCGAGGGCTTCCAGCGGCGCGATCAGGCGTTCGGCGTCCGGCGTCAGCGAGTAGAGCGTCCGGGGCGGATAGTCCTCGACCACGGTGCGCGCGAGCACCCCGTCGGCGACGAGGACCTTGAGCGTCATGCTGATCGCGCGGTCGGTGGCGGGCAGGGCGTCGCGAAGCAGGGCGAACCCGTGATTGCCACGCGCCACCCACAGCACGGTCTGAGGAGACCACTTGCGGAACAGCGAGCCCGTCCAGCCGCATTCGCGGGCCAGGTCCCAGAGTTCCAGGGCGGATGGAGCGAAGCGCTGGCCGCGTTCGGTGAGGACGTATTCCGGGCGCATGGGGTGACCGTAGCCGGGGTTCGGGCGGCAAAGTCCGAGGGCGATGGCGTGGTCGAGCGATGCGCGCAGGGCGGGCTGCGTGCACCCCAGCCGGAACGCGAGCGACACGAACTTGGCCCCGTCGGTGCGGCCGAGTTCGGCCAGCAGGGGGATCGTCCAGCGTCTCGCGGTCAACTTCTGCATTTTGCGTTCGCCACCGTGGCAATCCGTGGATATATTCGCTATACTTATTATGTCACATACCCACCCCAGCGAGGGTGGGAACAGGAGAAAAGCACAGACAATGGCACACCCCTACGAATTCGACGGTGGACTGGTGGTCTCGATCCCGGTCAAGGACATCAAGGCTTCGATCGCCTGGTACGGCGAGATGCTGGGCTTCGAGCTCGACTACCTCATGGAAGACTGGGGCTGGGCGGAACTGAAGTCGTCGGTCGCCCGCGTGAGCGTCGGCCTCTCGCAGGTGGAGACGCCTAAGGTGGGCGAGATGACCCCCGTATTCGGCGTGAAGGACATCGAGGCGTCGTTCGCCTTCCTCCAGTCGAAGGGCGTGCGGACGGACGGCGCGATCCGCGATCTGGGGATGGTCAAGCTGTTGACGTTCTACGATCCGGACGGCAACGTGCTGATGCACTACCAGTCCATGCAGCCGGCCTAGGTGGCTGTTCGGTGGGGCGCGGTGGTGTTCGGTGGTGTGGGACCCGACGGGGCGGGTCCCTCCAACCGGACGCTCAATGGCCCGACAGCAATCGCTCCAGCGGCAAACCCGTCCAACTCCTCGGCTGTCCCTCGATCAGGACCTCAATCCATGGCGACCGCAGGACGATGTCGGGTCTTGCGTCGGCGAGTTGGCTCCAATCGTTCTGCTTCTGCAGGAATCTCAACATCGTCGGGTTAAGCGAATCGAACCTGGCGCGGTTGCCCACGAACCCTTCGAGCGCCCCAGCTCTGCCAAAGTCGTCCAGAAGCATGGCTACCCACCGCTCTGCGACCTCAGCTCGTTGGCGAGCCAATCTGTCCTCAACGGTCTTCCAGATAGCGGCAGCCTTGCGTGCTCGCTGAAGATCAGACGATGCACTGCCGGCCAAAACAACCAACTGCTTGTCACCAACCCTCTGCCGACTGCTCCTTAGAGGTTTCTCGGGCACTGCGACGGTGGACGAGCCGAACGACTCGATCCTCCCCTCACGACTTGGATGGGTTGCGGGCAGAATCTTTTCAGGCCGTAGCAGCCCAGCATCAACGGTTCTAGTCCGGGACAATCCCGGTAGGGGCGGCTCAGTCGTCCAATAGGCAGCGGGACGCAACACTATCTGAAGGTTCATACCTTGCTCTCGCACGACCCTGCCGACGTCTTGGCTCGTGGCCAGAGCATCAGCGAACCTACTTCTGACTGGTTCGGGGAAGTCGGCGAGCAAGATCGGTTTGCTGAAATCCCTTCCCGCGATGAGTGTTGCTATGTCTTGCATCAAGACGTAGGAGTTGTTCTCGATCACATCGCGGTGGACCAACTCGACCGGCCCCGTGGTGTTCGCCCTGAGGAAGTCGAGCCGCTCCGCCTCCTTGAGAAGCGTTCCTAGGTCGCCAACAGCGAGAAGCTTCTCCGCCTCGGCTGCCATAGACAAGGGCGTCAGGATGACGGTGTCCGGCTTAACGGCAGTCTGCGGCGAAGTCAGATAGGACCCCACGCACAGGATCAAGGAGATCGCAAGCATCAGAGCCCGTCCCCGCCACCGCCGTCAAGCGGCTCCAACTCAGGCGGTTTGACCCGCTGATGCTCGTCCACATTCCGCCTAGCCGATAAACTGAGGTGTTGGCTCATCCCTCGGAAAGCAACAACTCCAACGGCAGGCCCTGCCATTGCCTGGGCGCGACTTCAACGTACACCTGCAACGAAACAGTTCTCAGCACGAGGGGCGGCTGCACCGCCGCATAGTCGCGCCAAGCCGATTGCCGCCGCAAATGCTTCACCAATGTTGGCTGTAGTTCTGACCATCTGACCGGGCCCTTCGCGAACGAATCAAATCCCGAGTCGCTGCCTAACTCCTGTTCCAGCATCTCCTGGACAAGTTTGCGTGTCTCACTGCGCAATCGAACAAGCCTTTCTTCAAGCGCCTTCCAAACGGATGCTGCTCTGCGGGCCCATTCAATGGCGTTAGGCGAGCCTGAACACAGGATGATCGTGCGGCGGGTGTCTGTGGAAACGGCTTCCACGGTGACACGATAGTCCCCAACAGGTACGGTGGATGAGCTGTAGGACTCGATTCGGTCGTCGCGGCCCGGGTGCGTCGCCGGCAAGTCGTTGACCGTCTCAAGCGCGATGGGCCTTGGAAGCCGCGATTCAGGTGTTGAAGGACCTAGGTACGCCGTTGGGACCGCCACGAAGCGCAAGTTCTCCGCCTGCGCCCGTGCAAAGCGTCCGATCGTCGAACTCTGCTGAAACGCCTTGGCTAAGCGCAGCCTAACGGGTTCGGGAAAGTCCGACAGCAACAGTGGCTGTACTGGCGAGTGCCCCTTCATCAATGAGACGACATC
>JACFNW010000190.1 GCA_019454665.1 Fimbriimonadaceae bacterium
CCCGACGAAGTCGGCATGGTCCAACCCGAAGTGCTCGAGCGCAGTCTGCGTTGGGCGTGGGAAGCCGCCGAGACGCGCGTGGTGCGCGGCGAGATCACCGAACAACAGGCCCAGGAGTTCACGCGGGCCCGCGCCGACGAACTCGTCGAACACATTGACCTCGCCAAGATTCCGGACGCGCAAGCTTTCGCCTATGGCCAGGTGTTCCGAACCGCTCAGCGCTGGGAGGATGCCAAGACCCTCTTTGCGACCGCGCTGAAGACGGCCAAAACCGATGACATCCGCGTCAACGCCGGGCTTCGCCTGGCGCAGGCACTGGCCCACCTCGATCAGGTCGACGAGGCCATCGCCACGGCGCGTTCGGTGTTCGATGCGCCCGACCACGAAGCGGCCCCCATCCTGCCCGCCGTGCTTTACGAGATCGTGCCCGCAGGCCGTCGCAAGGGCAAAGACGCCGAACTGGCCAAACTGCTCGAAGACGCGGTGGCGCAACACCAACGCACGCGGGTGGACATCGAGTCCGAGGCGGGCAAGTCGTTCCTGATGGCCATGGGCGTCCATATCCAGAAGGCTTGGGAATTGGCCGCGCGGCTGTACCGATCGGCGGGCGAGCAAGAGAAGGCCACGCAAGCCATCGCCAAGGCCCTCGAATCGCGTGCATCCGAGGTAAGGATCTAACCGCCGATGCGTTTCCAAACCGAGCCGTCGCCTTGCTTCAGGCTGTCGTAGGGCGCGACGGCATCGAACAGCAAGGTCTCGCGTTCCGGCCCCACGGCCGGGTGTCCGTCCACGCGCGTGATGGCCACCGTGATGCGTGCCCCCAGCACCGTGTAGGCGCCCGAGGCCACCTCGTCGGGCACTCCCATGCGCTGGGAGCGGAGTTCAAACGTGCCGTCTTGTTTCAAGTCGAGCCGAAAGTCGGGAGGCGTCGCGCCCTCAGGGACGGCCTTGGCGACTTCCTCGGGCAAAACCAACCGGTAGGAGCCCGCGACTTTCGCGCGGACTTCGGCCTGATCGGTTCGCGCACAGCCCACCACCAGCGCGAACAGCCCAAGCAAGACCAGCAGTCGCCCAAGGGATCGGCTAGAATCGCTTACCGTGGAACCCATCGAACAGAGAGGATACGCCAATCCCGACCGACTCGTCTCCACCCAATGGGTCGCCGACCACAGGAACGACCCCGACATCCTCTTGGTCGAGAGCAACGAGGACCCGCTGCTTTACTCGACCGGACACATTGACGTTGCCGTCGAAATAGACTGGACGCGCGACCTCAACAACCCGCTGACGCGGGACTATCTCGACGAGGCCGGATTCGAGGCTCTGATGAGCCGCATCGGCGCGACCCGCGAGACGACCGTGGTGTTCTACGGCGACCGCAACAACTGGTGGGCCACCTATGCCCTGTGGGTGTTCTCCTTGTTCGGCCACGAGCGAGCCAAGATCATGGACGGCGGACGTCAGAAGTGGGTGGACGAAGGCAGGCCGCTCTACCAATCCGTCCCGAACCGCCCCAAGACCACTTACCGCTGCCCGCCCCGCGACGACCAGACCAACCGAGTTTTCCGCGACGGTGTCCTCAAGCACATGCAGGAGCGGAAGGCTCTCGTGGACGTGCGGTCTCCCGAGGAGTTCACCGGCGAGCGGTTGCACATGCCCGCCTATCCCAACGAGGGCGCCTTGCGCGGTGGGCACATCCCTGGCGCGAAGAACGTGCCGTGGGCCAAAGCGGTTGATCCCGCGACGGGCGAGTTCTTGCCCGCCACGCGCCTTCGAGAACTCTACGAAACCGGCGCGAGACTCCAGCCGGGTGAGGAAGTCGTCACCTACTGCCGGATCGGCGAGCGCAGCAGCCACACGTGGTTCGTGCTCAAGTTTCTGCTCGGCTATCCCAACGTCCGAAACTACGACGGCAGTTGGACGGAGTGGGGCAACCTGGTGGGTGCCCCCATCGAGCGTTGATGGAAGGGCTGCAGGGTCTGCTCGATTTGGCGGGGGCGCTGGAATCGCTCGATCGGGCCGAACGCATCGAGACGCTCACCGACTACGCCCGCCGCTACCAGCCCGTTCCCGAAGACGTGGCCGGGAAACCGTATCCCGAGCGCAACAAAGTCCCGGGGTGCGAGTCCGAGGTCTACGCGTTCTGGGTTCCCGACAGCGGGGTGCGCTTCGCCGTCGAGAACCGTCAAGGCGTCTCGGCGATGGCGCTTGCCGCGATCCTTCAGGAGCACTTCGTCGGACCTCGCTCTACCGAGATCGCCCAGGTGCCCGACGAAATCGTCTATCGCCTCTTCGGGCGCGAACTCTCGATGGGCAAGAGCATGGGCCTGATGAACATGGTCGCGACGGCCAAAGCGTTGGCGGGTGCCGCGAAGTGACCGGGCCCGCGGTCGGCGTTTTGGCGGTTCAGGGCGACTTCGAGAAGCACATCCACGCCGTGCGGAACGCCGACCCCTCGGCGCAGGTGGTGGAAGTGCGAACGCCTGAAGACCTGGAAGGCGTCGAGCGTTGCATCATCCCCGGCGGCGAGAGCACGACCGTCGGTCTCCTGTTGCAGCGCTTTGGCTTGGCCGAGGCGTTGCGGCGGCGCGTTGACGGGGGCATGCCGCTCTGGGGAACGTGCATGGGCATGATCCTCATGGCGCGCGAAGTCGAAGGGCGCGACCAGTTCACGTTGGGCGTGCTGGACGTCGCAGTTCAGCGCAACGCGTTCGGCGCGCAGGTGCACAGCTTCGAGGCGCCCATCCCCATGCGCGGGCTCGACGAGCCGGTGACTGGGGTGTTCATCCGCGCCCCGGTGGTCACTTGCGTGGGACCCAACGTCGAGGTGCTGGCCGAGTACGAGGGTCGCATCGTCGCGGTTCGGCAGGGCAGGTTGCTTGGAACCTCGTTTCACCCGGAACTCACGGGCGACGACCGGGTGCACCGACTCTTTCTGGAGATGTGAACGGCCTTAGTCGGCCGCAACCCAGCGCGGTGTTTGCGCGCCGACGTTCAGCCGCTTGCCTTTCAGGACGCGTTCGAGCGTGATGTTGAGGCTACGCGTGATGTTGGGTTTGTCCCAAATCTTGAAGTAGCCCAACCCGCCACGGGCAAGCGAACTCGGCATGGCGATCGTGTAGTTCTGCGAGTCCGCGAGTTTGCCGAAATCGGAAGACACGTCCACGATGCGCTTGTTCGCAGGGGCCGACTTGGAGAAGGTCGCCGAGAACCCCGAAATCTGAAGGAACGCGCTGTTCGATTGGGGATAGAGCGACACGCTGCGCTCGAACGCGTGCTTGATCTGCGCGCCGGTCAGGGTTACGACGACGATCTCGTCGCCGGGATACTGGAACAGCGTGGACGCGTCCGAGGCGTCGGATTTGTCCTTGAGGAGGCCGGCCGCAAGGAACGCGCCATCGGTCCCGGCGGTCTCGCGCACAAGATCGGCAGCGGCTTGCGCAGCCAGGTTCGCGCCCAGACCAGGGTCGTCGGCGCGTTTCGCCGGGGCGACGCTACAAGTAGAAAAAAAACCCACAACGAGCCGCAGTCGTTTCATTTTCAGGTCCGTTGAACCCAATGGTTTAGACTCGCGGGCGCACGGGGCGTTTCCATGATCCTCTAGCGACCGAACTCCGCGAGACGAAAGTCCCACCCCTATTGTGGCCCAATCCCGAGCCAGGAAGAGGGCGTTGGGGCTATGATTCGTTGATGGACTGCTACGAGATCATGGCCGACCTCAAGCCCGGCGTCTCCGATCTGGAGTTCTGCGATGCCGTCAACGCCTATTTGGGGCACCTTCAGGCGGCGGGGAAGTTGCGGAGTTTTCGCATCCGGCGCCGCAAGTTCGGGTTCAGCCCGCCGGGCTTTTGCGAGTTCTGGATCAGCGCCGAGTTCGACAGTCTGAGCCAGATGGACGAGGCGTTCCAGCGCGTGGCCGTCCGCGACCCCGAGATCGAGGCACTGCACGCCGAGGTGTATTCGAGGGTGTCCCGCATCGAAACCTCGCTGTACCGCGACTTCCCGGACCCCGTTCGCCAGCGCTGACGAATCGAAGCCGCCGTGCCTTGCCAGGTCCCGCCCACCCCGATGCACAGGGAGTGCGGCACGGCGGCAGGTAGAATCGGAATCCCCATGAACCGCGCCGGACTGCTCGATCTGAACGAAGCGCTCCAGCATCCCGGTCGAACCCTCTGGTACGAGATGTCCACCGAACTCGACCAGGAAGAAGACCTGGACTTGGTGTCGCCGATCGAGGGGACCCTCGAGGCCGTCAGCACGGGCAATCTGCTGTTGCTGAAGGGCCACTTTGCGGCGCGCGCCGTGTTCGAATGCAGCCGTTGCACGGCTCCCATCGAGCAGACGATCGAACTCGACATCGAAGAACAGTTCCCCGTCGAAGGCGTGGCCAGTTCCTACGGCACTCAGGACTTTGCGCGCGTCGTACCCGACGAGCCCTACCAGCTTTTCGAAGGCAACGCGTTGATCGTAGACGCCCTGATCCGGCAGATGCTCATCGTGAACCTGCCGCTCCAGCCCGTGTGCGAGTACGGCTGGGATGGCGACTGCCCGGAGGCCCGCGAACGCACCATCGCAACGCACAGCGAGCCCGGCCGCTTGGAGTTCCACCGGTTGAAGAACCTGCTGGAGGAGGGCTCGTGATCGTCGCGGTAGACGCGATGGGCGGCGACCACGCCCCGGGCGAGATCGTCAAGGGCACGCTGGAGGCGGCCCCCCTCATCTCGGGCGGGATCATCCTCGTCGGCGATTTGGCCCGTCTCGAACCCCTCCTGCCTTCCACATTGCCCAAGAACCTGACGTTGCGGCATGCCAGCGAAGAGATCGGCATGGACGAGTCGCCCACCGAAGCCTTCCGCCGCAAGAAGGACGCCTCGCTTGTGGTCGCGGCCAACATCGTGCGCGACGGCGAAGCCACGAGCATGGTGTCGGCGGGCAACACGGGAGCCGCCACGGCGGTTTCACTCCTCACTTGGCGGCAGATGGCGGGCGTCCACAGGCCCGCGATCGCCAGCCAGTTTCCCAACGCAAACGGCGGGTTCCTGCTGTTGGATGCCGGCGCGAGCCCTGACGTTGACCCCGAGCACCTCGTCGAGTTCGCGATGATGGGTCGCGCGTACGCACAGAAAGCGCTCGACCGCAAAGAGCCGACGGTCCACCTGCTCA
>JACFNW010000191.1 GCA_019454665.1 Fimbriimonadaceae bacterium
CGGAACAAGCGCCTCGCACCGGCCTCCATCGTGCCTTCGTAGCCGGCGGCTTTTTCGAGCAAGTCGGGACGGCCGACGTCGCCCACGAACACGAAGTCTCCAGTGAACGCGCTCTGGACGGTCGAACCCGCGGGGGTGTCGGTCACCAGGAAGGAGATGTGTTCCGGCGTATGGCCCGGCGTGTGCATCACCTCGACCTTCAGATTGCCGATCCAGAACTCGTCGCCATCCTTGAACAACTTCACGGTGTCGGCGAACGCGTACTTCCACTCGGCATCGCCCTCGTCGCTGAGGTAGAGCGTGGCTCCGGTCAGTTGGGCGAGTTCGCGGCTGCCCGAGAGAAAGTCGGCGTGGATGTGCGTCTCGGTGATGGCGGTGATGGTCAATCCCTCGGCCGAAGCGGCGTCAAGGTATTGGTCGAAGTCGCGGTTGGGGTCGATGACGACGGCCTCCCCCGTCGCGGCGCAGCCCACGAGATAACTGGCGTGCGCGAGGCGGTTCTCGTAAAAGCGCTTCAGGATCATCGCAGGGCCTCCTGCGTGGGCGCGGAGGACTTGGCGGGTTGGTTCCATGGGCACTTGGCAAGGACCATCGCCATGCCGCACACGTTGGTGAGCCCGGCGAATGTGAGGCCCGCTCCGACGAATCCCGCGAGGCCGAACCAGCCGGGGTGGACGAGGAAGCCAAGGATCACGCCGACAAGGACCATCAGGCCCGCGCCCAGGCGCACCTGACGTTCCAGGGCCCAGCGCGTCGCGAGGCTGGAGACGACGGGGTTGTTCGCGGACATCCACGCCTGGGTGCCGCCTTCGAGCACCAGCAGGCCATCGTGGTGCTCTTGGAGCAGTTCGCAGGCCATTCCAGCGCGGCGGCCCGATTGGCAGACAAGGACGACGGGCGAGCGTCGGGCCAAGTCGTCCACGCGGCTTTCGGCTTCGGCCAGGGGCATGTTGATCGCGCCGGGGATGTGGCCCACGGCGTATTCGTCGGCGCCACGGACGTCCACCAATTGGATGGGCTCTCCGTGTTCGAGACGGCTCTTGAGTTCGGCGACGGTGATGCTGGGGTGCATGGTCTTGAGTCGCTCCGCTAAATGGGAGTATGACCCTAGAGAGACCTCGGCGGCGTGCGAGGATTCAGGGCCCTGGGTCGTTTCCAACAATCGGGGGGAACTCCAACGACCAATGATGCATCCAAACCTCTGAGACCCAGTTCATATCGCGCGTGAGCTACCTGCAAGCCTCCAACCTGCGGGCCGAGGTTCACGAGTCGCCCGAGATGGAGGCCAAGTTGGTCCGCGAGGCGGCTCAGGGATCCAGACCTGCCTTTGATCGTCTCCGGGAGATCCACTCTCCGGGGATTCGGACGTTCTTGGGCAGCCGGGTCGGCGACACGCAGGTCGAGGACATCCTGCAAGACGTCTGGATCGCGGCTTGGACGGCGATGCCCCGGTTTCGGCAAGGCAGCCAGTTCAAGACGTGGCTGTTCGCGATCTGCTTCAACAAGTACCGCGACTATTGCCGGGCGCAGAAGCGCCGCCCACAGACGGTGCAACTCGACGAGGGCATCCAGCGCGCTTCGGCGAGCGACCACGCATCGGCCCTGGAATCCAGCGAGAACGTGCGCTCGCTGCTGGCCCAGCTCAGCGAGGAGCAGCGCGAGGTGCTCGATCTGTACTATGCGGGCGAGATGAACCTGCGCGAGGTTTCCGAGGTCCTCGACCGCAACTTGAACACCGTGAAGTATCAGTTCTATCGCGGGCTGGCCAATATGGAACGTATGCTTCGCCAGCAAGACCTGGAGGTGGGGCGATGATCCTGGAACCCCCAACGCATCCCAGAGCGACGAACGAAGAAGACCTGGCTTTGTTCGCACTGGGCGAGCTTCGCGGGCCCAAGGCTTGGCTCATCGCGGTCCGCGCGGCGTTCAACCCCAAAGTCGAGCAACGGCTGAAGGACTTCGGAGATCTTTCGCATCGCCTGAGCCTCGGCGTTCGGGGCCGTCCGCGCCGCGTGGTGCAGCCGTGGATCCCCGTGGTTCGCGCGGCCAAGTGGACGGTGTTGGTGGCGGCGCTGCTGGTAACGGGCGTGTTCGTGGCGTACCAGGCGGCCCAACACCTGCAAGAGCCCGATTCTGGCGAGCCGGTGCGCGATGGCTCAGGTTCCGACCTGCCTCACGGAGCACCCGCGGCGCCACCCGCCGACGCACCCAGCAAAGTGCCTGCCGACCAAGCCACGACCGCCGCGATGAGCCCCACAGCCTGCGGCCCGGGCGCACCGCCGGGGAGTGGTGTCAAAGTCGTGGCCGTCAACACGTTGCCCTGAACGCTCAACGGCTGGCCATCCGTCTGGCGTCTCGCACCCTTTGCTCAAGGTCATCGAGGAACTCCTCGCGCCTGGCCGGGGAGATCATGATGGACTTCTTGCCATACGTGATCTTCAGGCGATCGAGCGACCAAGCGGGGGCGGACGACGGATCGCGGGTGGCCGAGATCGAGACGAACTCGCCAAGAGGCACGCGCCAACGGATGACGCCCGAGCGGACGACCAACTCCTCGTCAGAGAGCACGTATTCGACCGGCCAAGCCAAAGCTAGGACGAGCGCCCACACAAAAACGAACGCGCCAGCGGCGACCCACTCGCCGCTCTCGACGCCCGCCGCGATGACGGCAAACGTCCCGACCAGCATGCCTGCCGCGACGACCAGCAACAGCCACAGATCAACCTGGGTGGGGTAGCGGGTCTCCATCGTTCAAGCCTCGGCGAAATTGGCCTCTTGGTTTTTCCTCGGGCCGTCGTACAATGCTATCAGCAAACCGCCATGAAGCCTACCAAGGAAGCAATCGTCTTGGGCCGACTTGCCTACGGGCACAACGCCGCCGACCTCGAACGGCTGGGCCGGGCCGGACTCAAACGGTGGCTCGACGAACAACTCGCGCCCCCCGCGGGCGACGACCCCGAAACTTCCAGGCGACTGGCCGAGGCGAAGTTCAAGATCGAGTACCCCGAAGAGGCGGGCAAGTGGCCAAAGGTCAACGAGGATCGCCCGCTCACCACGCTCGATGCCGACCTCAAGAGCCTCTGGCACCTGCGCGACTGGCAGAAGCCCCTGCCCTATCAGGAGCGCGTCCGCCCGCGCGACGAGGTGAACGCGGCGACGTGGATCCGGGCCCTCTACAGCAAGTACCAACTGCGGGAGGTCATGGTCGGCTTCTGGCACGACCACTTCCACGTGAACGCCCTGCACGACGAGGTGACCATCGCCGTCGCGTGGCCGCATTACAACCGGATCATGCGCAAGCATGCGTTGGGCAACTTCCGCGCCTTCTTGGAGGACGTGGCCAAGTCGCCCGCGATGCTCGTGTACCTGAACAACCGATCGAGCAAGGCCAGCCCGGCCAACGAAAACTACGCGCGCGAACTGTTCGAACTCCACACCTTGGGCAAAGACGCCTATCTCAACGACCTGTACAACCGGTGGCGAGACGTGCCCGGCGCGACCAAGGGCGAGCCAGCGGGCTACATTGATCAGGACGTTTACGAGGCCGCCAGGGCGTTCACGGGCTGGACGCTGGCCGATGGCTCGTGGTCGGGCGAAGGGCCGCTGCCGAGCACCGGCGAGTTCATGTACCACGCCGCATGGCACGACCCGTACCAAAAGCGGGTGCTGGGTCGCGAGTTCGAGGCCAACGCGCCACCGATGGCCGACGGCGTGCGCGTGCTGGACCTGGTCGCCGACCACCCCGCGACCGCGAAACACTTGGCGACGAAGCTGGTTCGCAAGTTGGTGGCCGACGATCCGCCCGCAGGCTTGGTGAACCGAGCCGCCGACACGTGGATGCGGCACCGCAAGTCACCCGACCAGATCGCCCGAGTGGTGCGCGTGATCGCGGAGAGCAAGGAGTTCGCAGAAACCTGGGGCAAGAAGGCCAAGCGCCCGTTCGAGTACTTCGTGTCGTTCCTGCGTGCGACGGGAGCCGAAGTCAAGCCCGACCCCGGCATGATCTGGCTGACGTTCGTCATGGGCGAACGCATGTTTGGTTGGCCGACGCCCGACGGGCCCCCCGACAAGGGTTCGGCTTGGCTGGGCACCAACGCGATGCTGGGCCGTTGGAACGGTGCGTTTTGGTTGGCCAGCAAAGACCACCCATCCACGCGCCACGATTGGGTCGCCGCCACACCCGAGAGTGTCGCAACACTGGGCGCAGCCGCCGAACACTGGTGCAACACCTTGCTTCCCGGCACCGAGAAGGACGCGATGCTTGCCACGCTACGAGATGCGATCAGGCAATGGGCGCCGCCCGAGACGCCGCTGGACCGATCGCAAGGCGCCGACGCAATCGCCGGCATCGCCGCGCTCGTCGCCATATCCCCCGAATTCAACTTGAAATAGCCATGCTCGACCTCACTCGACGCGAGTTCATCTCCGGCTGCAGCGCAGCCATCGCCGCGCTTTCGGGCAGCCGACTGCTCCACCTTTCGTGGAACACCGATTCCACGGCTGAACCCATCCTGGTGGTGGTGTTTCTACGCGGCGGCATGGACGGGCTGCACCTGCTCGGCCCGGTGGACGACGCCGACTATGTGGCCGCGCGGCCCGCTGCCCTTCGCGTCGGCGAGTCGGGCGAGTTCGCGGGTCTGCCGATCGGCAACGGCTACGCAGGACGCGACTTCCGGTTGCACAAGGCCGCCGCCCCGATCAAGGAACTCTACGACGCCAAGCGTCTTGCGTTCGTCCATGCGGCGGGATTGGTGCACGGCACGCGCAGCCACTTCGAGGCGATGGACTATGTGGAGCGCGGCGTGGTGGGCGGGACGGGGCGCACGGCCGCCAGCGGCTGGATGACGCGGCTCGCCGAGACCGTCCCGGGGATCGGTTCGATGGGCCTGGTCAGCGCTTCCGACCGTGCGCCCGATTCGATGCTCGGCGCGGCGAACGCGATGGCGATGGCGAACCCCGAGGCGTTCTCGGTGCCCGTTGGCCCGCAAGTGGCCAACTACCTTCGGTCGGTCTACAAGGGCTCGAGCGAAGTCCATCGGGCCGGCACGCGCACGTTGGACGCCATCGAAGCGATCCACCGAGAACTCAAGACCCCCGAAGGTGCGTGGAAGCCCTATGTGCCGGAGCGTGGGGCGATCTATCCCGATGGCGA
>JACFNW010000192.1:0-1160 GCA_019454665.1 Fimbriimonadaceae bacterium
CGTGGGAATGGAGGCAACCTCGGCCTCTATGGGGTAGATCTTGATCTGCTTTACAGAGTTCGGTACGTCGGGAAGGTACCGATTGACATCTATTCGTCACTCGCGGCTTGGAATTCGGGTACGCAAGAGTATCCCGCAGTGGTCGTCGGGGCGATCCGAATCCTCAACGAGAACTGGGGATTCGGTCCGGTCAGGTACTCACAGAGCGAGGAGTTGCGCTGCGGTGAATGGAACCTTCCTCCCAATGGTGTAGCCGAGATCACACACAAGATCGTCATCGCTGGGCCGACATCCCTCCCCGCTGGCCTGAGAGTGACATTTGATGCCGACTAATGCAAGCCCATGCTACCGACACTCCTCTTCCTTATCTGCCAGACCGCCGAGCCTCCCAGATTGGCGATACAGCACCAGGTGGTCGCCTACGCTGGTCCCACGGATCCAGGTCATGTCGAGCGACTTGGCGACTCCTCGGGCGAGATTGATCGCACCCTCGAAGGCTTTCTCAGCGAAAGCGGCACTTACCTGTTCCTCAGGCGCTTTGAGGGTTCGAGCGGCATCATGCGATACGAACTCGGTCCGCGCAGGTTGGTGATCGCGGAGCCCACATTCGCGATCAAGAAGGACGTCCACTTTCTAGGCACGTTGAGCCGGTCCGCGCTGACCGCAGATAGTGAGCTGGCCCTGGAGGAAGGCCACATGGTGCAGGCACATGCAAGTCTGCGCGGGACCGACGTGCTTGTATCCTCCTGGTCGGAGAAGCCGGGCACTGTTCGCACCGGCCACCGGTGGTATTCGGGCGTAGGCGTGATGCGCATGGAGGAGGGGTTGTTTCCGATGATCGCGGGTGGCGTCGGTCTCGGGCGCGTGGTCCAGCCGATTCTTGACGTGCAAGACCTTTCGATGGCATTGGTTGTTGCCGGCGTCGGTACGCTGACCGTGCCCGACGAGATGCCAAGTGACCAGCGTCGTGGGTCGGTCCCCGAGCCAGATTGGCCGAGAGCCAAGTGGGCTCCGCGAATCCACGACGACTTCCTTCGCCCGCCTACCTACGTCTCGGATTGGCGCGAACCAAGGCAAGGGCAGACGTGGCGGCTGCTCTGGAACTCGCACACGTCCAAGGTCGTCGGTGCCTTCGGTGCCGGTGGCGAAGCGCACTACGT
>JACFNW010000192.1:1170-3639 GCA_019454665.1 Fimbriimonadaceae bacterium
CAAGTGCCTTTCGCTGACCAAGGACGATCGCGTGTTTGCCGGCGTGTATGAGAGGGACACGCTCTAGGGCGGTCCTTGGCGGCACATCATCTACGAGGTCAAGGACGGCCAGTGGGTCAAGATCGCGGACGCCCGCCTCCGCGCCACCAACACGCAGGGCACGATGTGGTTGGTCGAGAGGGAGGATGCGACGGGCGGCTGGCTGGTCAGACTCCTTTGAGTTTGGCGCAAAGCTTCGTGTACGGTAGCGCGTCTATACAGTGTGCAGTCTGACTTAAGTTTCGAGAAGACTTTCGATCCCGAGTGAGCCCCCAACGATGCTACCAACACTCCTCTTCCTCCTCTGCCAGACAAACGAGCCGCCGAAACTCGGCGTCCAACACGATGTGGTCGCCGTGGTTGGTCCGACCGTCCCAAGTCGAACGGAAACAATCGCGACCATCGAGCATGGGTTCCAACCGCACCTGGAAGGCTTCTTGAGTGAGGATGGGCGAAACCTGTTCTTGAAGGAATTCTCGGGGTCGTCGGGCATCTGGCGATACAACCTGATGGACCGTTCGCTCGTGAAGGCCGAACCTCTCTTGTACCAGTACAAGACGAACTACGTGCTCGGTATGTTCGTTCGGCCCTTCCCACCGGAGAGCAGTGAGTTCCTTTGGAAGGGCGAGTCCCTCGTGGAGGCCCACGCCAGCTTTACCGGACTCGATGTGCTGGTCACCTGTATGGAATGGGGTGGGCGCTCGACGAGTGCCTACCGCTGGTACCACACCTGGTACTCTGGAATCGGTTCTGTGAGTTTGGCGCGCGGAGGGTGGTATCCGATGATCGCCGGAGGCACCGGATTGATGCAGGCCGTAGAGCCGATTCTCGACGTGCAGGACGTTTCCCTTTCACTTGTTGTTGCCGGTGTCGGCACGTTGGCCGTGACCGACGAGTCGCGCGAATTCTATGGGACCATGGAGGAGGATCGTGTTCATATGCCTCCTTACCCAGAATGGCCAAGAGCCAAGATGGCCCCGCGCCTGCACGAGGACTTTCTTGGTACCTCGCGTCCGCGCTCGGCTTGGGGCAAGGCGGCTCGTCGAATTCTGTGGAACTCGCGCACGGCCAAGGTGGTAGGGGTCGTTGGCGAAGTCCCTCGGTCCTACTTCGTCGCGTTGGGCCGAGCCGATGGGTCCAAGCCGCTTTGGCTCAAGCCCCCGGCCCCCGAGGGTCGCCAGGCAGACATCGAGTGCCTGTCGCTCACCAAGGACGACCGCGTGTTCGTGGGCATCCGCGAGTTCGATCCCAACGTGCCCGTGCAGGTCGCCGGATTGGGTGGAACGCACAGGGTCTACGAGATCATGGGCAAAAAGTGGGTCAAGATCGCTGACGCCCGGCTCCGTGCGACCAACACGAAAGGCGACCAGTGGCTGGTCGAGCGGGAGGATGGGTCGGGCGGTTGGCTGGTTCGCCTCCTCTGACCCAAACCCAAACATCGGATCGAAGCCATCCGCTTTGGAGGGTTGGGTAACGTCATCCTCTAGAGGGCGCACCGCGGTCGGCCGCCAGCCCCGGCCCAAGGCAGACCAGGTTCCGCAAACCGTGGAACCGCGCTCCTAGCCCGCCCCCGCCGCCTTCATCGCCAGTTTGACCGCTGCGAACACCAGCACGACGGCCAACACCTGGCGCAGCGCGCCCAGCCCGAGCTTGCGCGTGCCCAGCCAAGAACCGACCAGCGACCCCGCGACTGCGGAGGCCACGAGGCCGCCATCGTGGGGCTGGAGCATCGCCAAATCTCCCGACCGAGGGATCAGGCCCGCCGCCGAGTTGACCACGATGAACGCCGCGGAAGCCGCCCCCGCCCGCTTGGCATTCGCCCAGCCGGTCAGGATCAGCACCGGGCTGAGGAAGATGCCCCCGCCGACGCCGACGATGCCCGAGGCGAACCCCATGACGCCACCCATCCCGAGCCGCGCCCCCATGCCAGGAAGCGGCCGCGGCTCGCGAGCGCGATCGGGAAGGACCAGCCGCCACGCAGCCAAGACCAAGACCACGGCCACCGCCCAGTAGTACGCACCAGGCGGCAACTTGAGCGAGGCGCCGACGAACGCCAAAGGGATGGAGGCGACGGCGAACGGCCACACCAACCCCAGATCGAAGTGCTTGGCCGAGCGGTAGGCGACAAACGAAACGCCAGCAACCAGCACGTTGGTCACCAGGGCCAGTACGGCCACCTCGCGGCTGGCCAAGGCCGTGAACGAAAGAACCGCCAGATACCCGCTCGCGCCGCCGTGACCCACCGAGGAGTACAAGACGGCCACCAGGAACAACGCCGGGTAAAGCCAGGCGTCGGGTGTCACGCCCCAAGACCCCGCCGCAACCCAACCTCCCCATGCTCCAGCGACCACGCCTGGACGCCTCGACGGCGCGCCTTGCGGACCACGTCCACGCTGGAGATGCCCCGGTCGCACACGACCAGGTAGCGGC
>JACFNW010000192.1:3739-5151 GCA_019454665.1 Fimbriimonadaceae bacterium
TTGCGGACCACGTCCACGCTGGAGATGCCCCGGTCGCACACGACCAGGTAGCGGCGGCTCGATCCCGCACCGGGGAGATCGCTTTCGGTGAGGCGCGGCCAATCCAGTGGAAACTCGATACGAGGCTCCTGACGCAAGTCCACGAGCGCCCACTCGCCGACGGCGAGCGCGGGATCGCCCCATCTCAACGCGATCGGCTCGGTGGGGGCCAACGGCGCGCGCGACGAGCAGACCGGGCAACCGGGGTCCTTGACCCGCTGCACGCTTTGCGCCTCCATGCGGAGCAGATCAATCAACCACAGACGACCGCCCAGCGTGTCGCCCCAACCTGTGAGCCGCTTGATCGCCTCCGTCGCCATGAACACGCCCAGCACCCCAGGCACAAAACCCAACACGCCGACATCGGCACACGAACGGGTCTCTTGCGAGGCCGTCGGCCAAAGACACCGAAGGCAACCGCCCTCCGAGTTAGGGTCCACGGAGAGCACCCAGCCCTCCATGCGGTGGATGCCCGCCACCACAAGCGGCACACCCAGGGCCACGCACGCCGCATTGGCCGCGTCCTTGGTCGCAAGGTTGTCGGAGCAGTCCAGCACCAGGTCGCACCCCGCCATCAGGCGCTCGGCGTTGGAGGCGTCGAACCTCACGGTGTGGGACTCGGCGCGCACATACGGGTTCAGGGCGGCGACGGCTTCGGCGGCGAGGTCGGCCTTCATGCGGCCGATGTCGGCCGCGCGGAAGAGGGGCTGGCGGTGGAGGTTGTCGCCCGCCAGCACGTCGTGATCGGCGACCAAGATCGTCCCCACGCCGCAAGAAGCCAAGTAGGTGATCGCAGGGCACCCAAGGCCCCCGGCGCCGATCACCAGCACGCGCGCCCCCCGGAGCCGATCCTGTCCCTCCAGCCCGACTTCGGGGAGCCGCGTCTGCGCCTGATAGTACGCCTCTTCGGTCAGCGCTTCGGGCGCGGCCGACCACGCGTGGACCCACTCCTCGACCCCGTCGGCGTACCGCTCTCGCTTCCAGATGGGCACGCGGCGCTTGACCTCGTCAATGATGAACTCGCACGCGCGAAACGCTTCCCTCCGGTGGCCGGCGGCGACTTCGATCAGGATGGCGGCATCGCCGACGTTCAGCGAACCGATGCGGTGGATGCAACGCGCCTCCAGCACGCCGAACCGCTCGATGGCCTCTCGGACGACCTTGTCACCCTCGGCGAGAGCCATGGCGTCGAACGCCTCGTAGTCCAGGCCTTCCACGGCTTTGCCCACGTGGTGGTTGCGGACGCGCCCCACGAACGAGACATAGCCACCGGCATCGGGCCGGGTCAGCGGTTCGGGTTCGAGCGGTTCGCGTTGGAGGAAGAACATCGGCGTCAGCCCCCAGCCACCGGCGGCAGAAACACGATGCGGTCG
>JACFNW010000193.1 GCA_019454665.1 Fimbriimonadaceae bacterium
CCTATGGCCGGCTCGCCAAGGCCTGACGGACCCGGCCGGAGTGCGGCGGCGCGGGTACATTCCCCCACGATATGAGCATCGCATTCGCGGCACGCACGTCCGTGGAGCAGGTCGAAGAGGGCTTCGATCTCGCTCCCAAGTTCGATGAGAACGGCCTGATCCCCGTGGTCACGACCGACCATGCGTCGGGCGAACTGCTCATGCACGCCTACATGAACGCCGAGGCCCTTCGGAAGACGCTGGAACTCGGCGAGGCCGTCTACTTCAGCCGCAGCCGCCAGAAGCTCTGGCACAAGGGCGCGACCAGCGGGCTGGTCCAGATCGTCAAGGAGGTCCGCGTGGACGACGATCAGGACTGCATCTGGCTCCGCGTGGACGTGCAGGGCGGCGCGAGTTGCCACGTGGGCTATCGGTCGTGCTTCTACCGCAGCGTGCCCTTTGGACCCGACGCGGGTGGGCCCCTTCGGTACGAAGAGACCGAGAAGGTGTTCGACCCCGTGGCCGTTTACGGCGACGCCCCGAACCCGACGAAGCTGTGAGGACGCGGCTCCTGGCCATCCGGGAGCGCATCGAGCGAGCCTGCGAATCGGCGGGCCACGACCCTTCCGAGGTGACGCTGATCGCCGTGTCCAAGGGCTTCCCCGCCGACGCGGTTCGCGAGGTGTTCGATCTCGGTTGCCGCGACTTCGGCGAGAACAGGCTCCACGAAGCCCTAAGCAAGTTCGAGGCGCTGCCACAGGAGTTGGTGCAGGCCTGCACCTGGCATTTCATCGGCACGCTGCAATCGCGCAAGGTGCCGCAGGTGGTGGAGGCGTTCGACGTCGTCCACACGCTGGATCGCGAATCGCAACTCGTTCGATTTGCCAGGGTGCGGCAACCTGTGACCGGACTGATCGAAGTGAACACGGGCCGTGAACCCCAGAAGGGCGGAGTCCTCCCCGAGGACCTGCCGGCCTTCGTGCAGCGCTTCGATGAACTCCCCCTAGTACGACTCGCTGGGCTGATGACCATGGGTCCTGCAGCGGCGAGTGCCGAGGAAATGCGACCTTTCTTCGCGATGCTGCGTCAGTTAGGTAAGCAGTGCCGCATCGGCTCTTGGCTGAGCATGGGTATGAGCGACGATTTCGACGTTGCGATCCAGGAAGGAGCGACCCATGTGCGCGTCGGCACAGCTTTGTTCGGTTCTCGTTAGAGGGACGAACCGGGATATCGCAATCATGGACGAACAAGAACTGCAAGAGAAACCGGGTCTCTTCACCCGCATGATCGGCTGGACGCGCCGCGAGACCGTGGAGGAAGAAACTTCCGAGGAATTCGACGCCTCGGTTTCGGGTCGTTTGGGCGCCCTTCGCCCCAGCTACGACACCCACGTCACCGTGCGCAAGGACATCCAAAGCTTGGACGAGGCCTATGCCGCCGGCGCCGGCATCAAACGCGGCGAGTTGCAGGTGCTCAATCTGGCCGACACCGAACCAAACCTGCGGCGACAGATCAAGGACTTTCTGAACGGCGTGAGCTTTGCGCACGATGGCACGTGGATCGAGGTGGGCGAGGATGTGTGGATCCTCACGCCGCCGACTGTCTACGTCGAGGACGCCGCCGGGCGTTCGGTCGGCGCACTGAACCGCCACAACTGATCCGCACTCATCGTCTTTGTCCGGCCCCGCTTCCGTCGTGTCCACGTGTCTTAGGGCACGACGGAGCGTGCCCCTCCAGGTATCACGCCAACCGATACAGGGCGCTGTACTTCGACTTCATTCCCGCCATCCAGTCGTCCGCGCCCATCGGCTTGCCCGTGACGCGCACCACCAAGTCCTTCGGCGTGTAGCGGCTGCCCTGCGCATAGATGCGCTCCCGCAGCCATTCGAAGATTGGCGCGAAGTGGCCCTTGGCCATCAGCTCGTCGGTGTTGGGGATGTCCTGCTGGAGCCTCGCCCAAATCTGGTAGCTCAACAGGTTGCCCATCGAATAGGTCGGGAAGTAGCCGATGGAGCCGCCCGACCAGTGGACGTCCTGCAAGCAACCCTGCGCGTCGTTCGGCGGCACGATGCCCAGGTACTCGCGCATCTTCTCGTTCCACGCTTCCGGCACGTCCATGATCGCCAACGTGCCTTCGAGCATGCCGAGTTCGATCTCGAACCGCAGCAGGATGTGCAGGTTGTACGTCAGTTCGTCCGCTTCGACGCGGATGAAGCTCGGCTCTACCTTGTTCACGGCGGCGTAGAACGAATCCAGGTTGTAGTGGTCCAGTTCGGGGAACGCGCCCTGGAGCGAAGGCAGGAAGTGCTCCCAGAAGGCGCGGCTGCGGCCGACGATGTTCTCCCAAAGGCGCGATTGGCTCTCGTGGACGCCCAGCGAGACGCCCCCGGCCAGCGGCGTGCCGTCCCACTCCTCGGGAGAGCCTTGTTCGTACATGCCATGACCGGCCTCGTGCAGCGAACCGAAGATCGCCGAGCCGATGTACGGCTTGAAGCGGGTGGTCAAGCGCACGTCGTTGACCGAGAAGTTCGTGCAGAACGGGTGCGGGGCCACGTCTTGCCGGCCGCGTTGCAGGTCGAAGCCGATCGCTTGGACGACCTTCAGCGTGAATTCGGACGCGCGACCCTGATCCCACTCTCCGATGAGGCGACCGGTATCGGGTTGAGTGTTCGCTTCCCGAATGGCGCGGACCAAATCCACGGTGGGTTGCTTGATGGTCTCGAACATCGCCCGGACATCGGCAGCGGTCGAACCCTCCTCGTATTGATCGAGCAACGGATCGTAAACGGAATCGCCTATGCCGAGGCAGGTGGCCTCTTCGCGGACGATGTCCACCATCTCGGCGAGCGTCGGGGCGAACTTGCCGAAGTCGGACGCCGCACGAGCCTCGACCCACACTTCGTGGCCAAGCGCCGCCAACTGGGCCTTCCGTTCGACCAGTTGCGCGGGGATCTTGGTTTTAAGGCCCGTTTCGCGGCGTACGATGCGCACCAAGGCGGCATCCACCGATCCGGGTTCGACCTCGGTTTCCGCCCGACCGAGGAGCGTCAGCAACTCGTCCGAAGTCCACATTTCGTGCGCCAGGCGGCCCAACACCGAGGCGTGCCGCGCGCGCGCCTCGACCGCTTTGGGCGGCATGTACGTCTGCTGATCCCAGTCCAGCACAGCCCCCGCAGCTTCGAGGGCATTGATGTCGGCGAGCTTGGTTTTGAGGGCTTGGAGGGCTGACATGGTCGCACCATGTTACCGATTGACTCCGGCGATCCGCGGGACCCGGGACCAAGGAAACCACCCGTGTCGCTCACCCGTCAGAACCATGCGATGGTGATGGCTCTGTTGGCGCTCGCGGCCCCCGCCGCGGCTTCGGTGATGATCTCCGGCGTGCCGTTGGCTTCCCTTCCCGGGGGCAATCCCGTGGTGTTGCAGTACCACAGCGTAACGGCTCTGCTGGGAACGAAGGACGTGTCCTACGCCTCGCGAACGGTGTTCCACAACCCGACCAAGCAAGATGTGTTGGTCGAGGTCAAAGTGCCCTTCAAGGCCATTCAGACGCTGGACCACCGGCGCATGCTCGAAGCCCCGGTGGGAGCGACGCTCGACGGCGTCACTGTCTCGTTCAAGCGCAACCCCAAGGACCTCTCGCCGTCTTCGGTCAAGGGCCAAGGCAAGGATCGTTACGACTACTCGGCGGCGATGCACGCGCAAGTCACGTTCAAAGCTCTTTCCAGCCACGTGCTGACCTTGTCCTACGCGCTGCCCACGGGGCTGGCGGGCGAGGACGAGGCGCTGCGAACGGTCGGCTACGGGACACAGGGCTTTTCGACTTGGGCAGGGCAATGCGAGCAGATCGCGTTCACGCTCGATTTCGCGCGCGAGACCTACCGCTCGAACCCCGCCGACCCAGACGAGCGGTATCAGGGATACAGTGTGTTCGCCATGCATTCGACCGAGCCCGGCCGCGGCTGGGAAGTCGGCGAGAAGCGCGCCTTTTTCGAGCGGTACAAGCCGACGGCTTCGCTCGGCACGCTGTTCTTCACGTTCTATCCGAACGGCTACCGCGGCGGCTGAACCTCACGCTTCGGGCAAGCTGAACCTGGACTCGGGCGTGTCTTCATGGCGAATCTCGTCCACGGGTTCGCGGCGCATCCACCCCGCGTACAGTCGGTTGGGGATGTTGATCACGAACGCGTCGGATTCGCCGACGTTGCGGTACGCGTGGACGACTCCGGGGGGCACGACCACGAACACCGGGTTCGACTCACCGACGAGCAACCGCGCCGAGGCCTGCGCTTCGCCGGGCCGGTTCTCCCACAGGAATAACTCGTACTCGCCCGAAAGGAAGGCGAAGCCGTCGGTCTGGTCGCGATGCTCGTGAGGACCGCGCGCGATGCCTGGGCGCGTGACGCTCAGGTAGCCCATCGCCGGACGGAAGCCCTCGGGTCCGAGGTCGTCGCGATAGAACTCCATCAGCCAGCCGCGCGGGTCGTCGTAACGCCGCAACGGACGCACCAAAACACCCGGAATGCCCGTATCCTGAGGTTCCACAGGCGAGATTATGGACGGCGGCTGGTACCTTTACGCTGAACCCGCCTATGACAGTCGCCTTGGACGCCTACCACTTGACGCGCGAACCCGGGATCGAGCGCGATGGCACCCATCGGTATGCGGTCGGGCTGTTCGATCATCTGTTCGCCTTGGACGGTTCGATCCGGTACCACCTGTGGGTTCGAGATGCGTTCGACGTGCCCGAGGCGTGGCGGCGAGCCAACGTGCAGGTGCTTCCCATACCGCCAGGCAACCGCACGTGGTGGCACACGGTGCGCTTCCGATCGCAAGCGAAGCGACGGGGAGCGGACGTGCTGTTCAACATCAACGGGGCGGCCCCTGTCCTGGGGGGCGTCAAGCGCCTGAGCATGGTCCACGACGTCATCCCGTTTCTGTACCCACAGTTCTTCGATCAGAGACGACTGCACGCCTTGAAGCTGACCATCGGCATCGCGGGCCGCCGGGCCGAGGGGCTCGTGGTCAACAGCGAGGCGACGGCCAGCGACGTGCGCCGCCTGTTCGGACGGACGAAGCCGATCTGGGTGACCTCGTTGGCGACCGATCTGGGCGCGATGCGGCGCGATGCCTCGTCGGTGACCGACGGCGAACTGCACAC
>JACFNW010000194.1 GCA_019454665.1 Fimbriimonadaceae bacterium
CCACCATCAGGTTCTCGATGACCTTGCCGCTGAGCACCATCGCCCCCGTGCTGATGCGGTTGAGGGCGAGTTTCTGAGCCGTGCCCGCCTTCAACCGGGTCGAGCCCGTCAAGACCTCCGGGCCCGTGTCGAGCAGGATGCCCAAGTCCACTGCGCTGAGCAGAGGCGCGCCTTTGTTGTTGGCGATTCCGGCGGTCCAAACGCCCTTCTGCCGAGCGTGCTTGACCGCAGCGAGCACGAAGGGCGTGCGCCCGCTGGCGGCGACGCCGATGACCACGTCGCGCCGGGTGAGCATGAGTTCGTTGATGGCCGTGATCGCCGCGTGCTCATCGTCCTCGGCGTCCTCTTGCGCCTTCCCTTGGGCATCCGCTCCGCCCGAAATGATGGCCATGAACCGGTCGTCCGGAATGCCGAACGTGGGCGGCATCTCGGCGGCGTCCATGGTGGCGATGCGTCCGCTGGTGCCCGAGCCGACATAGATGGTGCGGCCGCCCTCCTGGTACGCCGCGGCAACCCGCTCGATCGCGGCGGCGAGAGCCTCCTCGGCATTCTGCAGGGCGCGGATGACGACGTACTCCTCTTCGTTCATGAGGCGCACGATCTCGCGCGCGGACATCTTGTCGAGGCCATAGGAGCGGGGGTGGCGGACTTCGGTGGACATGGGAGTTCAGGAGATTAGACGTCGTGCGAGGCGTGCCGCGCCGACGACGGCGGGGGTTTCGAGAAGAGAAACGCGCGGGCTACGGGGTTCGAGCGCGCCGGCGAGCGCGGATTCGAACGCGGGCCGGTAGCTCGCGTGGCTCTGCCACAAGCCTCCGGCCAATACGATATACGGGCTATCGGAGCCTGGGGCGAACTGGTCGAGGTGTTTGGCGACGATTGAAGCGAGTTCCAGCGACTCTTCGGCGATCAGCGATTGGGCGTACCCCTCGCCAGCCTCGGCTTCCTCGGCGAGCGTGGTCGCAAAGGTCGCCAGAAACGCAGGCGGAGACGAACGACGATAGACCTCGGCCACCACGGCCGAAACGTCGCGCGTGCCGAAGTTGGCTTCGATGGCGGACAGGACGCGCTCGGAGACGTCGTTCGGCTCTTCGAAAAACCTCTGGACCACCGCGCGACCGTACCGGAACGCCGAGCCCCGATCGCCCAGCAGGTACCCGCCGCCGCCCGATTTCACAACCTCCGCCCCGCGCCACGAAAACACGGTCGAACCCGTGCCGGCGATGACGCAACAGTCGGTCCCATCGGGGCACGCGGCGAGCGCGGCGTGGTAGTCGGGCCGAGCCTCGACCTTGGCCCCGGGGAACAGGACGGAGAGTTCGATTTCGGCGCGCTTCTTGTCGTCGGGGGTGAGCAACCCGGCGAAGCACGCACACACCGCCTCGGCTCTGGGTGCGCCCGCGGTGGCTTGTCGTAGGTTGCCGACGAGCGTCTTTTGCGGAGTGCTGGCCCAGTTGGCCGGACCTGATTGGCCCTCGAAGAGCGTGTTGCCTCCCGGGTCGAGCATCATCGCTCGACACGAGGAACCCCCGCAGTCCAAACCTAGATACGCCGTCATGCCCTGGTGCGCGATCGCCGTTGACCCGTCACAGACCGAGAGGGTACCCGTCCCGAAGCCCTGGCCGCTACGAGAGCGGACTCAGCACGAGTGGGGGCGGCTCTCAGGGGTGCCACGGTCTGCGCGGGTCTTAGTGTGTCGTTGGTTGAAGAATTGGTCCCCGCCAGACCGTGCTTCCTTGCCCAGACAGGCACGGCCTGCCGGGCAGAGGCGTCTGCGACGTACGGAAACTAAGCAAGCCCGGTCAGGCCGTGGCACCCCGGTATCATAGGTGCTACGCCTTCAGTGCATGATCGAGGTCTTCGATCAGGTCTTGCACGTCCTCGATGCCCACGCTTAGGCGGATCATCGTCGGCGGGATGCCCTTGCCCAACCGTTGCTCTTCGGTCATCGAGCCGTGCGACATCAGCGGCGGGTAGCCCAGCAGCGATTCCACGCCGCCCAGGCTCTCGGCCAAGATGAACGTCTCGGTATTCTCCGCCACGCGGCGGGCCCGCTCCGCGCCGCCCTTCACCTCGAAGGACATCATGCCGCCGAATCCGCGCATCTGCCGCGCCGCCAGGTCGTGGTCCTTGTGCGACTTCAGGCCGGGATAGTGGACGCGCTCGACGTTCGGGTGCCCCTCCAAGAACTCGGCCACGGCCAACGCGTTCACACAGTGGCGCTCCATGCGCACGGCCAGCGTCTTGACGCCGCGCAGCGTGAGCCAACAATCGAATGGGCTTGGCGCGCCGCCCTCGGTCTTCAGGTGCTCGAAGAACCAGTGGCTCATGTCGGCGTCGTTGGTGACCACCGCCCCGCCGATGATGTCGCTGTGCCCGGAAATGTACTTCGTGGTCGAATGCACCACGATGTCCACGCCGAGATCGAGCGGATTGGTCAGCGCCGGCGTTGCGAACGTGTTGTCAATGACCGTGGTGATGCCGAGCGCCTTGGCTTCCCGCGCGATCGCCGCGATGTCCATCACGCGCACGTTGGGGTTGGTGGGCGTCTCGAAAATGAGCATCTTCGTGTTCGGCTTGGCCTGCTCGCGGATCGTTTCGGGTCGGGAGGCGTCGAACTCGGTGCCCCCGATGCCGCGCCGAGGCAACACGTTCTCGAACACACGTTGCGTGCCCCCGTAGATGTCGCTCGCCATGAGCAGGTGGTCGCCGGCTTCGAGGAGGCTGAACGCCGCCATCACGGCCGCCATGCCGCTGCTGAAGCACACGGCGTGCTTGCCGTTCTCCAATCCCGCGATCACCTCTTCGAGCGCCGCGCGGTTGGGGTTGGCGACGCGCGTGTAATCGAAGCGGGGGATGTCGTCCAGGTTCCTCCAGGCAAACGTGGCGGATTGGACGATGGGCGGGATCACCGCGAGGTTCTGATGGCCCGAGGGGTCTTGGCCGACGCGGAGTGCCTTGGTCGAGAAGCGCATGGCAGGGAGGATACTCGCTGGCCGCCCGCCCATCTTGGCCGAGGCGCACGAACGCTCGGTAGCACGGCTCGCAACCCCCAGGGGGTTGCGATGCGCGTCGTCCGGCCCGCGCCGGACCTTCGATTCGACGGCGGACGGCGGGTCACATGGCTGCTTCGGACGCGGGCGTAGCTTTATGGTAAAGCTCCAGCCTTCCAAGCTGGCCACGTGGGTTCGATTCCCATCGCCCGCTCCACCCGTCCCATACCCGGCCCCAGGGCCCATGCGCGTTGGGTCTCGCGCAAGGTAACTTGAACCCACTCATGCAGTTTCCTCCCAACTTCCTTTGGGGCGCCGCTACCGCCTCTTTTCAGATCGAAGGTGCCGTCGCCACCGATGGGAAGGGCCCATCCGTCTGGGACATGCTTTGCCAACGTCCGGGCGCCGTTTTCGAAGGCCACACGGGAGACCCCGCGTGCGACCACTACCACCGGATGACCGACGATGTGGCGATGATGGCGGAGCTGGGGTTGCAGGCCTACCGTTTCTCGATCTCGTGGCCGCGCGTGCTGCCCGAGGGGGTCGGCCGAGTGAACGCCCGTGGCCTGGAGTTCTACGATCGGCTGGTGGACACGCTGCTCGCCAAGGGCATCGCGCCGTACCCCACGCTGTTCCACTGGGATTACCCGCTCGCGCTCTACGCGCGGGGCGGCTGGTTGCATGAAGATTCGCCGAGTACACGCAGGTGATGGTGGACAAGCTTTCCGACCGCGTCTCGAACTGGATGACGCAGAACGAGCCGCAGTGCTTCGTCGGTCTGGGTCACTCGGTGGGCGTGCACGCGCCGGGGCTCAAGCTGCCTTGGCCCGAGTATCTCACGGTCCTCAAGAATTCGCTGCTCGCGCACGGCAAGTCGGTCCAGGTGATCCGCGCCCACGCGAAAACCAAGCCCTCCGTCTCGTTCGCTCCGGTCGGCCACGGCTCGATCCCGGCTTCGGACAGCCCCGAGGACATCGCCGCGGCGCGGGCGCACGACGACAACATCAAGGTGCCGGGGGTCTGGTATCGCTCGCTCCACCTCGACCCGGCGATTCTGGGCGTTTGGCCCGAGGATGCCGATCGCGTGTTCGGGGCCTACGGCATGACGATGTCGGACGGCGACCTGAAGACGATCTGCCAGCCGCTGGATTGGCTGGGGCTCAACTTCTACAGCGCCCCCACGGTGAAGGCCGGCCCGGATGGTCAGCCCGTGGTCGTCAAGTACCCGGCGGGCCACCCGCAGAACGCGATGGGTTGGCCGATCACGCCCGAAGGCATCTATTGGATGGTCAAGTTCCACTACGAGCGGTACGGTCTGCCGATCGTGATCACCGAGAACGGCATGGCCAACCTGGATGCCGTGGACGAAGACGGCGGCGTGCACGACCCGCAGCGCATCGCCTACACGCGCAGCTACCTGAAGCAACTGCACCGCGCCATCCAAGACGGCATTGACGTGCGCGGCTACTTCCACTGGTCGCTCATGGACAATTTCGAGTGGGCGGAAGGCTACAGCAAGCGGTTCGGCTTGGTGCACGTGGACTACGCCACCCAGAAGCGCACGCCCAAGGACTCGGCCTATTGGTACCGGGAGGTCATTCGGTCCAACGGCGAGGCCCTGATGCGAACCGATTCGCTGATCGGCGTGTAGAATAGTTGCATGAGCAACTTTCACGTTCTCGCGTTCGCGGGCTCGCTCCGCGCCAAGTCGTACAACCGTGCCCTGCTGGAGGCATCGAAGCGGCTCGCGCCGGAAGGCATGACCATCGAGATCTTCGACCTCGCTGGGATTCCGGTCTACAACATGGACTTGGAGCCCGACTTCCCTGCGTCGGTCGTGGCGTTCAAGGAGGCGATCAAGGCGGCCGACGGCTTGCTGATCGCCACGCCCGAGCACAACTTCTCGTTCTCGGGCGTGTTGAAGAACGCGATCGACTGGGCGTCGCGTCCGCCTTCGGAGGGGGTGTTCGAAGGCAAGCCGGTGGCCCTGCAAAGCGCTTCGCCGGGTTGGGCGGGCGGCGTGCGGTCGCAGCTGCACCTGCGCCAGGTGCTGGGCTTCTTCAGCTCGCGGCAGCTCTACGTCACCGAGGTCCACGTGGGGTCGGCGCACACCAAGTTC
>JACFNW010000195.1 GCA_019454665.1 Fimbriimonadaceae bacterium
GTACACGTTCGGTGTGCGGCGGGCGCTGTCCACCACTTTGCCGATGCTCTTGCCGACGTAGGACGAACTCGGCGTCTGATCGTCGGCGCTGACGGCGTACACCGTGCCGGCATCGGGCCCGAAGTGGGGCCACAGGTGCTGAAACTCGGTGGTGCGGACGGGCGAGCGCTGTTTGGTGCCCATGTCCATCACGTGAATCTGGGATGCGGCCGAGCCGTGGTAGCGGGGCCGCGTCCAAGGGAAGCCGAACCGCGTGTAGAGCAACGTCGTCCCGTCGTTGGACATCTTGGGCGAGCCGACCGGCATCATGTCGAGCAGCAACTCGTGGATGCGGCCCGTGGCGACCTCGATGGCGTAGATGCCGCCCTCGGCTTTGTCGCGCGAACCCGCGATGAGGATGCGCCCGTCGGCGGTCCAATCGTTGGGCACGTCGCTGCCCGAGAAGTAGGTCAGCCGTTCGGTGCGGCCGCCTTCGAGGGGGGCGATGAACACGTCCCAGTTGCCCGTTCGGTTGCTGGCGAACGCGATGCGCTTGCCGTCCGGAGACCATACGGGGTTGTCGTCCATCTCGATGTGGTTGGTGACCTGTCGCGCCTGGCCGCCCTTGGCCGAGACGACCCAAACATCGCCCTGGTAGGTGAAGGCGATCTGGGTCCCGTCGGGGCTCAAGGCGAGGGATCGGGCGCCTCGAATCGCGCCGTTCGCCTGAACCAGCGCGCCAAGGGCGAGGAGAAGCATGGAGGAAAGACCCGCGTGCATCCGCATGGCAGGTACGTTACCCCGTCCCGCTCTCCGCCCGAGCCTAGCAGTTGTACAGCCCCTGAACCCTGAACACTGAATCCTGAACCCTGAACCCTGAACCCTCACTCCTTCAACATCATCTCGATCTCCTCGTACACCGACGACGGCTTGCGGCCGGAGCCTCTGGCGGGTTTGAGCGAGTGGTCCACGCCCTGGAGCCAGTGCATCGCCACGTTGGCCGGGAGGCGTGCCAGCACGGCCTCCATCAGGTCGCGGCGGCAAAGCGCGTCCTCGGTCCCGTTGACCAGCAGCGTCGGCACGGTCAGGTGCGGCAGGTGGGCGTCGCGGAGCTTCTCGGGCTGGCCCTCGGGGTGCAGCGGATAGGCGAAGCAGATCAGCCGGTCGCACGGGAACCCCTCGGCGGCGAGCATCGAGGCCACGCGCCCGCCCATGGATTGGCCCGAGAGGATCAGCGGCCCGCCGGGGTGGAACGCCTCGGCCACGCGCCGGTAGCACGCCATGCACTTGGGCATCGAGTCGGGGAACGCACGCCCTGCCGCTCGGTATTCGAAGTCGAACCGGACCGTACGGTAGCCCTGCCGCCCGAAGATCTCGGCCAGCCGCGTCAGCGATGGGCTCGACCACCGGCCGCCCGCGCTCGGCGCCAAGACCACCGTCCCTTCGGGCTGGTCAGGCGTTTCGACGTGGACGGGGATCGCGACCGACTCGAGGGCAAGCGACGCATTGGGTTCCATACGCCTACTTTCCCACACAGAAGTCGCGAAAGACGCGGTCAATGAGGTCGAGGGTGGCCGTTTCGCCCGTGATCGTGCCGAGTTCCATCGCCGCCGACTGCAGGTGGATCGAGGCCAGGTCCACGGGCAGGCCAGAATCCAAGGTCTCGACGGCCTCGGCCAGACGGGCGTCGGCTTCGCGCAGGTGGTCGGCATGCCGGTCGTTGATCGCCAGCCAGCGGCCCTCGGTCGAGCCCAAGCCCGCGCGTTCGGCCACGGCTCGGCGCAAGGCCTCCAACCCAGCGCCGGTCTTGGCCGAGACGTGGAAGCCCCTTCCGTCCCCCTTGGCAAGGTCGCATTTGGTCAGGATCAGCCAGGCGCGTTCGCCCAGCCGGGCCAAGTGGTTGCGGTCCTCGTCGTCGAGGCCCTTGGCGGCATCCACGACGTACCAAACCAGGTCGGCGCTCGCTTCGGCTCGGTGCGAGCGCTCGATGCCCATGCGCTCGATGGGGTCGTGGCTGTCGCGTAGACCGGCGGTATCGGTGACCACGCACGGCACGCCGCCGAGGTCGAGCCGCTCTTCGAGCGTGTCCCGCGTCGTACCGGGGATGTCGGTGACGATGGCGCGGTCGGTGCCCATCAGGGCGTTCAGCAGCGACGACTTGCCCGCGTTGGGTTGGCCGAGGATCGCGATGCGGTAGCCCGTGCGGACGATCGCGCCGAGCTTGGCCGTGGCCAACAGAGCCCTGACGGACTCCCGCACACCCACAAGCGTGGAAATGGCGGCATCGCGGTCGAACTCGCCGATCTCGTCGGGAAAGTCCACGCTGGCCTCGATGCCCGCCGCGACCTGCAGGGTCCTCTCCCGGAGCGCGGCGACTTCGCGCTTGAGGTCGCCGCCGCGCAGGGCGTTGGCCAGCCGGAGTTGGGCGTCGGTCTCGGATTCGATGGTCTCGCGGACGCCTTCGGCTTGCGTCAGGTCGAGCCTGCCGTTCATGAAACTGCGCCGCGTGAATTCGCCCGGCTCGGCCAGCCTGGCGCCCGCCGCGAGGCACGCGTCTACCAATGACCTCACCGACGCCCGCGACCCGTGGACCGAGAACTCGACCGTCGCCTCGCCGGTGTAGCTGTGGCCCTCGGCGAAGGGGAGTGCGATCCCGTCATCGCCATGCGCGAACGTCCCGTACAGGGCTTTGCGGGCCTCGATTGGCTCGTGCCACGGGGCGAACACTTTGGCGGCGACGGCGTAGGATTGCTGCCCCGAGACGCGCACGACGGCGACGGCTGCGGGCTCGGTCCCCGTGATCGGCGCGACGATGGTGTCGAAGAGGTTCACCGGGCCTACTGTATCCGAAGTCGCGCGGCCCGCTATTCGGGGCGGTTGGCGGTTTCGCAGACCCGCTCAAGCGGCGGCGCGCTTCATGCCTTTGCGCCGGCAGCGAGCCGCGCATGCGCGTCCATCGCTTGCGCCAAGCGGTTCGAAGCGTCGGTGTAGCGGCGGTCGGCAACGGCCAAACGGTCGTCCATGGCTTTGAACGTCGCATCGGATTCCCGCAAGCGGCTCCGCTCGCGATCCATCGCGGCGCGATCCAGCGACGTGCGGCCCGTCGCCTTCTTCACCGCCGCCTCGACCTGCCCTTGGAGCGACTTCACGGCCAACGCGGCATCAATGCGCGCCACAAACGCTCGGACGACCTCGAGCTCCATCTGGTCCATGTCGCTTCGTTCCGGCAGGTCGGCGAGCTTGGTCTCGAGCACCTTGGCCTCGTCCTTCCACCGCAAGAGCACTTCTTCGTTCGTCCGAACGCCGATGTCCCGCGTCGAACTCATCAGAGTCGAGAACGCCACACGCAGACCGGTGGCCTGTTGACTCGGCTCGGGCGCGGCCTGTTCCCGCGGCTCTTGGCGGGCGCACGCGCCCAGCGAGAGCACTACGAGAACAACCCAAAGCCAGCGCATGATTTAGTCCACGCGACGCGTCTCGGAACCCATCGCGATGGTGGATACGAATTCCGCGCCGGAAGCGTTGCCGCCGATGAGCGAACGTCGGATCGCCCCGTCCGAGGCCACGGTCGAGCCTGGCAGCACCACGGCGTTTTCGATGCGGGTGGCCCGCACCTTGCAGCCCGGTCCGATGACCACGTTGTCGCCGATTTCGGCGTCCACGTCGCTCTCGGAGTGGATCAGAGTGCCGCCCCCGATGAGGAAGGCACTCGTCTCTAGGAACGAATCCAGCGTGCCCGTGTCGAACCACTCGCCCGTGTAGACCCCGGCGCGCACGTCGTGGCCCCCGTCCACCAGCATCTGGATGGCGTCGGTGATTTCGTATTCGCCACGCGCGCTGGGTCGAAGATCGTCGAGCATGTCCCAAATGGGACGGCGGAAGAAGTAGACGCCCGCCATCGCGAGGTTGCTTTCGGGGACTTGGGGCTTCTCGACCAACCGGACGATGCGGTCTCCATCCACGTTGGCCACGCCGAATCTGCTGGGATCGGGCACGGCCTTGACCAGGTTGAGGTTCGCGCAACCCGAGGTTCGAAACGTCTCGGCGGCCTTGGCCAGGCTCTCCGAATACACCGCGTCGCCCAGGTACATGCAGAAGTCGTCCTCGCCCACGAAGTCCTTGGCGAACGACATGGCGTGGGCGAGCCCCTTGGCCTCGGGCTGGCGCGCGTAGGCCACCGAAAGGCCGTTGCCCGTCTTGTCGCCGAGGGCATCGCGCATGGCGGCCTCGTTGCGGCCGACGACGACGCAAACGTCTTGCACGCCGATCTCCTTCAACCGGTCGAAGGCGTAGTCCAGCGTGGGACGGTTGGCGAGAGGCAACAGGGGCTTCGGGACGACCTGGGTGACGGGATACAGGCGCGTTCCCATCCCAGCGGCGAGGATGACGGCTTTCATAGGCGTTTGCTGGCTTGGCGAGACTACCCTGCAACCCCTCATACGGTACGCTGGGACCCACGTTGCTCGGGTGGCGCACTGGACGATTCGCGTTGGCTTTGGGCCTCTCGGCCCTCCTCTTCGGGTGCCGGAGCGAGCCTCCCGCGCCCTACGAGACGTTCCTCGACGCGCGTCCCGTCCCGCCGATCGACACATCGCGCTTAGACGCTTACGATTGGTACGCGTCCGCCGCTTTGGAAGCCGAGCAGAAAGCGGGCGACTACGCCAAGTGGGTCTCGTTTCCCGAATCCGATCGGACCAAGATCATCGCGGTGTTGGGCCCTGCGCTTCAAAAGGTCGCCCGGGGGACGACGCTCACTTGTTCGTATCGCTGCGGGCCGACCAAGCCGTTCGAGCGCGTGCCTTATGCTGCGGGGTGGCGCTTGTGCGGACGCGCCCTCGCGTGGCGCATCGAGCGGGCGTTGGCCTCCGGCGACGTGTCCGCCGCCATCCGCGACTTCTTGGTGGCCACGCGGTTCGGGTTCGATCTGACGGCGGGCGACACCACGGTGGCTTCGCTGGGGCTGGCCATCGTGGACGAGGCGCGGCTGGCGTTGCTCAAAGGCCGAGCCAAGCTCTCGGCGCAAGACCTCCGCTCCGTCGCGACCGGACTCGGCGAAGCGTTGGCCCGCGTTCCCCAAGCCGACCTGTCCATGGACTGCGAAGCCCAACAGATGCTGGCGGCGGTGGATT
>JACFNW010000196.1 GCA_019454665.1 Fimbriimonadaceae bacterium
GGCACGGGCCAAATCGCCCTGTGGGACATCTGGAATCGCGAGTACAACACGGGCTATGGCGGGGCGAACTACCCCAAGCGGCGCAAGGCGCTCGACTTGGTGGTGGTCGGCCAGACGCCGGTTCAGCCGCCTTTGGTCAGCCTGACGCTGAACGGCGAGCCGCTGATGGCCGAGGGCTTCTTGGGCGAGTACCCCCGCGCTTGGGTGCGCTACAAAACGCCGGAAGGCATGACGATCGAAGCCGTGTTCCGCGCGCCGTTCGTGCCTCTGGATGCCCCGGCTTCCGCTGTGCCCGGTTGCATGGTCACGGTCCGTGTGGGGAACACTGGGACCGAGCGGCTTGAAGCCGTGATCGGCATTGTCGCCGACACGTCGCGGTTTCCAAGGGCACCGGGCACCGAGGCCATCCGACGTCGGACGAGCCGAGACGGGGTGTCTTGCCTGACGGTCGGACTCGAACCCCTTCCCACTCCGGAGGCGCAGCCCGTGGACGTTCCCGTGGTCTTCGCCGACTTCGAAGCCGATGGATACCCCGGATGGACGGTGGAGGGCGAGGCGTTTGGCAAGGGGCCGGCGCGGGGCACCCTGCCCAACCAGCAACGAGTCAGCGGCTTCGATGGCGAACGACTGGTCAACTCGTTCCTCGGTGGCGACGATCGGCTCCAGGGTCGGATGCTTTCGCCCGAGTTCACGATCGAGAAGCCCTGGATCAGCCTGCTGGTCGGCGGTGGCTCGGAGCGGGTCGGCGTGCGCCTGCTGGTTGGCGACAAGGAAGTCGCCCACGCGGCGGGCAAGAACCTGGAACGCCTCGAAGTCGCGAACTGGGACGTCGCGGCGCACAAGGGCGCGAAGGCGCGGATCGAGATCTACGACGCGAATTCGGGTGGCTGGGGACACATCAACGTGGACCAGATCGAGTTCCGCGAGAGGCCTCGCCCCGAGCCCAGCGTGCCACCGGCGTTGCGCCCCGAGGTGGGCGATTTCACCCTTGCCACCGATGGCGACGAGAAAGACCCAAACGGCGTGATGGTCGCGGTGGAGCCGGGGTCCCATGCCGAAGTCCGCTTTGCGGCAGCATGGTGCTACCCGAACCTCTACCGAGACGATCAGCGGGTGGGCCGCATCTACGAGTCGAACTCGGCGACGAGTGCCGATATCGCCGCGTCGCTCCTTAAGACCCCCGGCCGCATCCATGACAGCGAGGCGTGGGTCCGGGCGTACTACGACTCGACCTTGCCGCGTTGGCTCCTCGATCGCGTCGGCTCGACTCTCAGCATCCTCGCCACGAACACGTGCCAGTGGTGGAAGAACGGGCGATTCTGGGGCTGGGAAGGCGTGGGCTGCTGCCACGGCACATGCGGCCACGTGTGGAACTACGCCCAAGCCATGGCGCGGCTGTTCCCCGAACTGGAGCGCTCCGTTCGCACGATGCAAGACTTCGCCGAGGGCGTCGGTCTCCAGGAGAACGGGGCTATCGGTTTTCGAGGCGAGGGGTGGAGCCTGTGGGCTGGCGACAGTCAGGGCGGCTACATCCTCAAGGCGTACCGAGAGCACCTGATCAGCGAGGACGACAAGTTCTTGCGCGACGTTTGGGCCCGGGTCAAGCGGGCGACCCGCTTCCTCATCGAGCAGGACGCGAACGGCGACGGCATCATCGAAGGGCGGCAACACCAGACGTACGATCAGGACTACTTCGGGGCCAACACGTTCGTCGGCTCGTTGTATCTGGGAGCGTTGCGCGCCGCCGAGGCGATGGCGACGCTCATGGGCGACAACGCCTTCGCCACCGAATGCCGGACCCTCTTCGAGCAGGGCCGCGAAGCCACGATGAAGCGCCTGTTCAACGGCGAGTACTTCATCCAAGACGTGGACTTGAAGCAGCACCCCGACTGGCAATACGGCGACGGGTGCCTGGCCGACCAATTGTTCGGGCAGATGTGGGCGCACGAGGTCGGATTGGGGCACCTCTATCCCGAGGACGCTGTGAAGACGGCGATGCGCTCGGTCTGGAAGTACAACTGGGCCCCCGACATCGCCGCACAGAACGCCGCGCATAAGCCCGAGCGTTGGTTCGCCCACCCCGGCGAAGCGGGACTCTTCACGTGCACTTGGCCCAAATCGAAGCACTTGGGCGAGAAGTCCACCCGCTACCGCGACGAGGTTTGGACCGGCATCGAGTATCAGGTGGCTGCCCACATGATTCGCGAGGGCCTTGTTGAGGAAGGATTGGCGATCTGCCGAGCCATTCACGAGCGGTACGACGCCTCGAAGCGCAACCCGTGGAACGAGATCGAGTGCGGCGACCACTATGCCCGTGCGCTGGCGAGTTGGTCGGTTCTCACGGCCTTGGCGGGATTCCATTGCGATGGACCAAGAGGCGTCTTCGCGTTTGATCCCAAGCTCACGCCCGAAGACTTCCGCAGCGTGTTCACGGGGCCGGCGGGATGGGGCGTTTACCGTCAGCGAAGGGCTGCCTCGACTCAGTTGGCGACGGTGACCCTGACCCGAGGCCGCCTTCGGGTGACCGAGTTGCGCATCGGTTGCCCGCCGGGGGCGAAGCCGGTCGAGGTCACGCTGAATGGGTCGAGGATCGAAGCCAAGAGCACGATTGAACACGGCGCGGCCGTGTTCGTCTTCGATGCCAAGGTGCTCGCTTCCGGCGATGAACTCGAGGCCGAGGTCCGTCTGGGTTGACCCCGAGGTGGTTGGTCCGGAACTGGCGGCGCGAGTTTGCCGCAGGCGAGGCGATCTATCGCGACGTGCGGGGCCGCCGAGTCCTCGCTGATGCCGAATCGTATGGCGTCGTGCGCGTGGCGTCGTCCACCGTGCCCCTGCTGCTTGCCGACTGCGACGGCGAACGACCCTTGACCGGCGAGGCCGTTGCCACGACGCCAGGATTCAGCGTTCTCGCCGAACAAGAAGGCTCCGTCGCACTCGAATGGCAGACGAGCACCGAGAAGTTGGTCGCCTTCGCCGAAGGTTGGCGTCCATCGGACGGCCAGGACGGTTTGACACGCTTGGCCACCGTGGATGTCGGCGACCTAGCGGCGAGCGGCACCACCGTGCAGAACCTCAGCGAACCGAGTCTCCTGGAAAGCCTGGACGAGGAGGGAAGACCCGCCTCGGGCGTCGTCGCGTCGCACTTGAACCGGATGGCCGTGCCGCTCGACCTGACCGACGCGGCGGGGTTGGTCTTGGTCAAGACCTACGATCGGTTTCACGGACGCCAGCGGGCTCGGGTGCTCGTCGGCGGCGAGGAACTGGGCGTTTGGTACGAGCCGGTTCAGGACCGCGAGCGACGATGGGCAGTGGGTTGGTTCGCGGCGCGAGTGCTCCCAAAGCATCGCGGGCCCATCGCGCTTGCGATAGACCCGCCACCCGGCACCCCGCTCTGGAGCGTTTCGACGATGGAGATCAGCGTCTGGAGCGACTGACGCGTCGGCGGACCAAAGCACCCAGGCCCACGGCCAATGCGGCAAAAGAAACCGGCTCGGGCACGGCTTCGATGTTGTCAACGCCCATCTCGGCTTCGATCGGTTCGCCCGTTGCGTCCGGCGTCCCACTATCATGCCGGAACATGAGCATCTGCACATCGGACATCAGCGTCGCGTAGGGGGTGGAGCCCAGGGCGAGAGTCAGGTCGGACTCCAAGAGCGAGAACGTCGCCCGAGTCCAATCCGTCATCGCGGGTAGGGCGAACGACGTCGTCGAAGTCCAGCGCGCGCCTTCGGTCGAGAACAGCACCGCGCGCACTTCAAGGTCCTTGTCCGAGGGGTTCCGCAGGTCCACCGAGACGGCGGTGACGCCGGCCGAGGCGTAGTCGCCAGACCACTGGGCCGCATTGAACGCGCCGAGCCGAGAGCCGGGGCCGGATGCGCCCGCGCTCGTCAGCCGCATGAATCGGTCGCCGGCACCCATCGGGCCACCGTCGGGCACGTTCGTGGGCCCCGTGCCTCCGGTCCAGCCCATGACCGTGCCGTCTTGAAAATCGTCGAGTTGGCCCGAAACAATTTGGGCCGAGGCGCTAAACGCCGCACATGTCGCCGCAAGGGCGCCAACCAGTCTTTTCACTTGATCCTCCGAAGTTGGCCGCCGCTCCTCAAACGGGAGCGATCGTCGCCAACCAACCAAGATCAACTATGGCACATGCAATCGTCGTCTGGCGACAGGTACGCAGACAATTCTTCGGGAATTCCCCCGGCTTTGTCGTGCGCGCGCTTCGCGTCCTCGAACGACATGCGCGGATTCTCGTGGCGGAGGCCCTTCGTGGCCAGCATCAGGTCGAAGAAGTGGGTGTTCTGGGTCAGTCCGGCCACGAGTTCCGAGCCAGGCCCGAACCCGGTGACCAAAACGTGGTCGGCGGTGTGGTTGCCGCTCGTCCACGTCACCTTGTTGTGGTTGCCCAAGATCATGCCGAGCACGGAAGACAGACCGCCGAAGAACGTCGAGTCGCCGAACGGCGACTTGCCGTCGAGCATCGAAACGATGGCGTCGGCTTCTTTCGCGCTCAGCTTGAACGCCAACCGGTCTTCGATCACGTCCTGAACGTGGCCGCGCGTCTTGTTCTCGCGAAGCAACGGAATGAGCACGTCGTAGGACGCCCGGAAGTTCGACGCCGACTTCAGTCCTGCGGTGGAATCGAAGTACTCGTCGCCTGCGCCGTTGAGCGAAGGGCCGCCGCACGCGTGGTCGGCGGTGGCGATGACCAGCGTGTCGCCATGCCTCTCGGCGAAGTCGAAGCAAACCCGCAAGGCGTCCTCTCCCGCCACTTGATCCCAGAACATGCCCGCGAGGTCGTTTCCGTGCGCGGCATGGTCCACCTTGCCCGCCTCGACTTGGAGCAGAAACCCGTTGCGGGCGCCCTTCAGGTTTTCGAGCGCGCAAGCCGTCATCTCGGCGAGCGTCGGTACGGTCCGCCGAAGTACGGGGTCGTTGTTTCGGTCCACGGTGAACGGGACGTGGCTGTCGCTGAAAATGCCCAGCAGCCTCTCGCCACGCAATCCCGCGATCTCGTCGCGGGTCTTCACGACCTTGAACCCGCGCTTGGCGAACTCGGCGTACAGGTCCTTCTTGTCAGGCCTCCGATCGGGGTTGAAGAAGCGGTCGCC
>JACFNW010000197.1:0-4797 GCA_019454665.1 Fimbriimonadaceae bacterium
GGAGAACATGCCCCACCCACTTGACAAACCCTAACGCTATCTCTCCTTCGCCGAGGTCGGTCTGGGCTGAGAACGGCAGCCGGGCGAAGGCGAGGGGAGTCCGGAAGAGGGAATTCAGTGTTCAGGTTTCAGGGCTCAGGGTTCGGGGTTGCTCGTCCGGAGTTCGCCCGCCGAGGCGCAGAAGGCGACGAGCCGATCCTCACCCCCGGCCTCTCTCCTTCGCCGAGGTCGGTCTGGGCTGAGAACGGCAGCCGGGCGAAGGCGAGGGGAGTCCGGAGGAGTCCTTGGCGGGCCCACGTGCAACGTCTGGCGCCTCTGGCGGCGTCGGCTTCGTTGACGCGCGGCTCGTCCCGATTCACGTTTCCACCCGGCGCTCCCTGACCCAGTGAGAGCGTCGGCAGGTGTCCCCCTATTCCGTCTTTCTTCTTCCATCTTCCCAAACTTGGAGGGATGTGAATCGTGAACCGTGAACTCAGCCGACGCGAATCACCAGACTTCAAGGTCGGCCCGACTCAAGAAGGCAGAGCCAAGGAAGTCCTCGGGAGGCGGGGCGAAGAACACGATCCGTTCGCCGCTCGCGGGGTGGTCGAAGGCCAACAAGGCGGCGTGCAATTGCATGGGGCAACTCTGAAACTCGGGTGGCGCGTACAAGTGATCGCCCAAAACGGAGTGCCCGATCCCGGCCAGATGCACGCGGATCTGATGCGTCCGGCCCGTTTCCAACCGGCACGCCACCACGGTGCCCAGGTCACAGCGCCCGAGCCGCTTCACATGGGTCACCGCCGGCTTGCCATCCGCCACAACAGCCATCTTGATCGGGCTGTTCGGGCTGCGCCCGATCGGAGCGTCCACGGTGAGTCGTTCGCGTTGAAGGTCGCCGCGAACCACGGCCGCGTAGCGTCGCTCGGCCGTCTTGGAAGAGAACTGTTTGGCCAAGGCGAAGTGTGCCACGTCGTTCTTGGCCACCACCATCAGGCCCGTCGTGTCCTTGTCCAAGCGGTGCACGATGCCCGGACGCCACCCGCCCGCCGCTCGCGAAAGACCGTGGGGTCGCGCCAGCAGGCCGTTGACCAACGTCGGCGCCTTCTGAGAGGGCGCGGGGTGCACGGCCAGCCCGCGAGGCTTGTTCAGCACCAGAACGTCCTCGTCCTCGAACAGGACGTCCAACTCCATGGGGACGGGATCGTCGTCATGAGGTGGCGTTGTCGGAATCTCGCCGACTTCGACGACGTCGCCGGGCTGCAACTTGAAGGCAGGGAGGCGCGATGCGCCGTTCACCGTGGCTCCCTCCTCGTCCAGCAGCTTCTTGATCTTGGTTCGGCTGTGTTGGGGGAGCATGCGCGCCAAGAACTTGTCGAGACGCTCGATCGCGTCGGCCTCGAAGCGCATGACCGTATTGTATCTTGAGGTTCAATCCGACAATGAAGGCGATGTCGCGTTACCTTGCTCTTGGTTTGGCTCTGTTCGGTCTCTCGATCGGTCTCGTCGGTTGCGGCCAGGGCGGCGACGCAAAGCCCGAGACAGCCACGTCCGGCGAGAAGCCAACCGCAGAGGCCACCGAGCCGACGCCGGCGCCCAAGCCCGTCGAACCGCTCGCCGAGCCGCCCAAGCCGGTCGAAAAGACGCCAGACGCCATCAAGCCCGTCGGCACGATGGACGGCCTGGAGCTCAACGACTACCCCGGCGCGAAGGCTCAGGGCAAGGGCAACAAGGCGGTGACCGCCACCACCGAGGACTTCACGTTCAACTTCACGACCGCAGACGCGCCAGCCAAGGTCGTCGAGTTCTACAAACCGCAGATCACGGTCGAAGACAGCTACGCCGACGAGGCGACGGGCTTCGTGTTCGGCAAGACCAAGTCGGGCTACGAGGCGACGGTGAACGCGGCGGTGCTGGACGGCAAGACCCAGATCACGATCGTCGTTGTGAAGCCCAAGGCCTGACGCGAAGGGCGAGCCGCCAAACCGGGGTTTCTACCAGCAACCGGCCGGATCATCTTCCCCGATGATTGAACCGTACTCGTCCGCCCGGCTCCCACGACCGGGGTAGGGCGGGTGCGCGGACCCGGAAATGGCTGGACTGCTCACTCCCAATCAGACCCTGAACCGACTCTCCGCCCGGCTTGGCGAGATCTTGGTCGCCGACGGCGTACTCAACGAGAATCAGTTGAGCCACGCGCTGGAGGTCCGAGAGAAGACCGGAACGTTCTTGGGGGAGGCGCTTGTCGCGTTGGGCTATGTGCCGTCATCCACGCTGGGGCGCTACCTGCAATTGACGATGGGCTTTCCCTATGTGGAGCTCTCGGAAATCCAGGTGGATCACGATTTGGCGCGGCGGATCCCTGAGAAAACGGCTCGCCAAAACCTTGCTTTGCCCTTCGAAGAGCGTGACGACGAAGTGCTCGTCGCCATGGCCGACCCGCTCAACCTGTCGACCGTGGACGAGATTTCGGGCATCCTGGGCCGACGCGTCGTCCCGTTCCTGGCCTTCTCCGCCGACCTTCTGGACGCGATCAACCGAACGTTCGACGTTCGACACAAGGCGCAGTCCGCTCTTGCGAACATCGACATGGGACCGGCCGGCGAGGCCGAGCCGACCATCGACGAGCTGATGGACTTGGGCGAAGAGGCCCCCATCGTTCGCTTGGTCAACAGCATCGTCCAAGGCGCGATCTCGAGCGGAGCGAGCGACATCCACATCGAGCCGCACGAAAGCACGATTCGCGTGCGCTACCGGATGGACGGCATCATGGTGGACCAGACCACCCTGCCGCGCCACCATCTGGCGGCCATGTGCTCCCGCATCAAGATCATGGGGCACATGAACATCGCCGAGCGGCGCCGCCCGCAGGACGGACGCTTCTCGATCAAGGACGACTCGGGCCTCGAATACGACCTGCGCGTGAGCATCATGCCGACCATCTTCGGCGAGAAGATCGTCATGCGCGTCCTGGAGAAGACGGGCTCGATGGCCTCACTGGACCGTGTGGGCTTCTACCCCCACCAGAAGGAAGTCTTCGAACGGTTCATCAATCGTCCGCACGGCATCGTGCTGGTCACCGGCCCAACGGGCTCGGGCAAATCCACCACGCTCTACGGCGCGTTGCAGTCCATCAACGACTCGACGAAGAACATCAACACGATCGAGGACCCGGTCGAATACCAACTCGACTCCGTGAACCAGGTTCAGGTCAACGCCAAGATCGGCGTGACGTTCGCGGCCGGTCTGAGGACTCTGGTCCGCCAAGACCCCGACGTCATCATGGTCGGCGAAATCCGCGACTACGAGACTGCCGAGATCGCCATCCAGGCCGCTTTGACGGGCCACCTGGTGTTGAGCACCCTGCACACGAACGATGCTCCCGGCGCCTTGGTCCGACTCCAGAACATGGGTGTCGAGCCATTCCTCGTGAGTTCGGCGATCTTGGGCGTGGTCGGTCAGCGGCTGGTCCGAACGATCTGTCCCTTCTGCGTCGAGACCTACGAGCCCAGCGAGAAGGTCATCGAGACCCTGGGACTCCCCCTGGTGGACGGGAAGCCGCCGCAGCTCGCGCGCGGCAAGGGGTGCCCGCGGTGCGGGAATCGCGGACTCAAGGGCCGCACCGGTGTCTACGAGGTCATGCCCATCACGCAAAACCTGCGGGACATGGTGTTGGCAAAGGCTTCAGGTGCCGATCTTAAGAGACAGGCCATCGCCGACGGGATGCAGACCATGTACGACATCGGCGTGCAGAAGGTGATGGACCGAATCACGACGCCTGAAGAAGTCATCCGCGTGTTGATGACCGAAGACTGATTTCTGATCGAGAGACCCCAATGGCCATCTACCGCTACAGCGCACGAGACAAGCAAGGCAAAGTCGCCCAGGGCATTCAGATCGCGGATTCGGTCTCCGAACTCCGCGAGGCCCTTCGCAACAGCGACCTGTATCTGACGAAGTACACGATCCAGGGCGGCGCGTCTTCCGACAGCAAGAAGCTCTCCGAGCTTCAGATCGGGCCGGCCAAAAAGCCCAAGCTGGGCGACATGGTCGTGATGTCGCGCCAGTTTGCGACGCTCGTTCGCGCCGGCTTGAACATCACGGAGGCCCTGCACACGATCGCGGCGCAGACACCGCAACCCATGCTCGCCGACACATTGCGTCAGGTTCGAGCGGACGTGGTGGCCGGCTCGTCGCTGGCCGAGTCCATGCGCAAGCACCCCAGGGTGTTCAACGAGTTGTACGTTGCGCTGGTTGAAGCGGGGGAGGCGGGCGGAACGCTCGACCAGACGCTTGAGACCGCGGCAGACCAATTCGACCGAGACGCCGAACTGCGCGAGCAGGTCAAGTCGGCGCTAACCTACCCGACCCTGGTTCTGTTCGCTTCGGTAGGCGTCGTCGCGTTCATGCTGATCTTCATCGTGCCTTCGTTCAAAAAGGTCTACGATCAGTTCCACGCCAAGCTGCCGCCCATCACCCAGGTCCTTGTTTGGCTGAGCGACCTGATCGTGCACCGTAGCTGGATCGTGGTCGGTATTCTGATCGCAGGCGGATTCGGGTTCAGGAAGTATATCGAAACGCCTGCGGGCCGCCTCTTCTTCGACGGGCTGAAGCTGAAGCTTCCCCTGTTTGGGCCGTTGATCCGGAAGATCGCTGTCGCTCGGTTCACCCAAACGTGGGCGGGCCTACAGCGTGGCGGGCTGCAAATCTTGCGCGCGTTGGACGTCTCGTCGAAGACAAGCGGCAACGTGGTCATCCGCAACTCGATCATGGGCGCTCAAGAACAGATCAAGGAAGGCGCCAATCTTTCTGGCGTCC
>JACFNW010000197.1:4807-5081 GCA_019454665.1 Fimbriimonadaceae bacterium
GACGGGCCAATTCCCACCGATGGTCATCCAGATGGTGGCTGCGGGCGAACAGTCGGGCAATCTTGACGAGATGCTCGAAGAGGTCGCACGCTTCTATCGCCGCGACATCGACTACTCCGTGCAGAAGATGACGCGTCTGATCGAACCGTTGATGACGATTGTCGTGGGCGGCATTGTGTTGTTCATCCTGCTCGCTTTGTACATGCCGGTCTTCAACTTGACCAACGTCATGAGGACGTAAAGGCGGTCTGTTGGACACTTGCTTGAGCCAGGC
>JACFNW010000198.1 GCA_019454665.1 Fimbriimonadaceae bacterium
GATCGTCCTTGTAGTGCCAGTCGGCGATCATGGCGTTGGAGGGAATCGCCCTGCGCCTCGCCGCCGCGTCTTGCGGCGTATCGCCGAGCGCGGCGTCAATGGCCTCGCCGGGCGCCAACCCCTTGTCGCCCCACAGCATCATGTGGACGCCGTGCCGCTTGGCGATCTCGGCCAAGAACGGAAGCTGGATGCCCCACAATTCGGTGACCAGCGCCGGGTCCTCGGGCCACCCGCGCATGTCCACCTCGTCCAATCCGAAGTGGATCGTCGTCGGCTCCAGCAGTTCGATGGCTTCGTCCCACAGCGCCGAAAGCAGGTGGCGCGTGGCAGGCTTCCGTGGGTCCACCGAATACAGCACGTCCGGGTTGAACGCGAGTTCTCGGTTCTGTCCGTTGGCGAACAGCCATTCCATGTGCCCGAAGCTTTGGATGAGCGGGATGGGTTCGATACCTCGCGTGCGCAGGTAGTCGAATTCGGCTTTGAGCAGCCGTCGGGGCATGGTCATGGACGTTTGGATGCCCGGGGTGGACAGCCAGTCGGAGCGCTCGCACTGCAACACGATCTTGTTGAAGCCCAGTGGCGCAAGGGCACGCGTGACCAGCATCCGATGAAAGTCGAGCGCCTGCGGCCCCACAAAGAGGTGGACGCCGCGCCATTCGAGGCGCGGCCAGTCGTCGATGCGGCAATACGGCAAGCCGATGCGCCCCTCGTAGGGGACGGCGATCTTGGCCAGCGTGCGCATGGCTTGGATCAGCCCGGCGTCGTCCTGCCCGCGCACCTTGGCCCCGCTCGGCCCGACTTCGATCGAGTACGCCCCGGCCGGCAACTTGAGGTCCTCGCGAACCACTTCGATGACGGTTTGCTGTCCGCGCCGCGAGGGTCGCTCCGGCTCCCAACGCGCATAGAGGGTCTGGGTGAACTCCGTTCCCAACTGGAGGTCGCCCTGAGGCACGCGGATGAGCGGGTACTGGCCGAGGTCGAGAACACCATCGCGGGGTTCGTAGTACTTGGGTCGAGGCACCAACGGAAGCGGCTTGCCGACCTCGCGCGCGACTTCGATCTCGCGCGGCTCGGTCGCAATCTCGACGCGATCTTTGGACGCGGTCCTCGCCTGCCCGGGCGTCAGCGACCACCGAAGCGAAAGCTTTGCGGGATTGTCCTTGGCGACGGGCACGCCGGTCGAGCCGAACCAGAACAGGTCCTTGTTCTGCGCCCAACTCTGGTTGTAGCCCCGACCATCGAAGCAGACCCAGCTCTTCTGAGGCGAACTCGCCACCACCTCGCCCACGGGGGCCCAGAATCGGAACTCGGAGCCGGTTGGGCCGAACGTGCGCCGCTCGAACCCGCTGCCCTGGAACTCGCGTTTGCCGAGCGAGCGACCTTCCCCGCCGTCAATGCGGATCGAGCCGTGGGTGAGGGCCGGAGCCCACAACATGCCGGCGGCCAGTTCGACCATCGCGGGCTCTTCCGAATGCCACGCGAACTCGTAGTCCACGGTCACGCCGGTCTGATCGGGGCGGTAGACGTGTCGCCCGCTTACCTTGCCGTCGCCCGACCGAAACACGACGACGGTCGAGCCGTCGGCTTCGCGGGTCACCGTCTGCGGGTTGTAGATCGAGCTGTAGTAGCCCTTCGTCCAACCCGGGGCGTAGTACTGGAACCAGGACCCTTGAACGATCGGGATGCCCTGCAACGAGAGGCTCAGGCCCTCTGCCGCCGTGTACTTGAACCCAACGTTGAGCACCGCTGCAGCGGCGAGTGCGAGCAACATGCCCCTGATTATGGGCTAGGCGACGTCTTCGGCGACGGCGGGTTCGTTCTGGGCGAGGCTGAGCAGTTCTGCCCAGCCCTCCTCGGCGAGGGCGTGCGAGACGCCCAGATGACCGAGCGTGGCGACCCAGACCCGCCGGCGGCTCTCCAATTCGGAGCGGTCCATCGCCGGCGCTTGCTTGCGCAACATGCGATAGAGGTTCGCCAGGGCGTCTGCGCGGGAGGTGAACCTCGAATCGAGAATGGACAGGCTGCTTCTCCGTGACTGTACTTTGGTGCGCATGGTGCTTGATCTGATCATCGGTGTCGCGCGCCCAAACTGGACCCGTCCGCGAGAGTCCCACCGTTTCGCCCAACGGCGTGTAAACTGAGCCCCCGGAGGCGTTCGCCGAAGGCACGTCGTACCCATGAATCTGACAAAGCTCTTAGCCGCAGCAGGGCTCGTCCTGGCGACGCTCGGTCAGGCGCAACCCACCACCCAGGCCATTTCGCTGGCCCAGCAGCTCCAGGCCGCCATCGAGATCTATCGGAGCAAGCCGCTCGACGATGCTCTTGCCGCCTTCGAGGCGTTGCACAAAGCCCATCCCGAAGAACTCGACGTTCGCGCGTGGCTGGGTTTCCTTTACTTGCAGGCCCGGAAGGAAGATCAAGCGGTCGCGATGCTGGAACCCGTCGCCACGGCCCGCCCGCTCGATCTGGAGGCGCAAAACAACCTCGGCAACGCCTACATGGGGACCAAGCAGTACGAGAAAGCGTTGGCCCAGTTCCTGAAGGTCGTTCAAGGCGATCCGGGGCTGTTCGAGCCTTGGTACAACATGGGCAACATCCACTTGGCCCAAGAGTCATGGAAGGAGGCGGTCAAGGCCTTCGAGACGGCCAACAAGCTCAAGCCCAACGACCCGTACGTCCTGAACAATCTGGGCATCGCCTACGAGCACGCCGACCAACTGGAGCGTGCCGCAGCAAGCTTCGGCGTCGCCAGCAATCTCGAGCCGACGAACGTCGTCTTCGCCAAGAACTGCGCGTTCGTGTTGCTCAAGAAGCGCGAGCCCGGCCGTGCCCTGAAGTATCTGGAACGCGCCTACCGTCTCGATCCGCGCGACCTGAACATCGGCCTCTCCCTCGGCGAGGTCTACGCCCGCACGGGCAAGCACGATCTGGCGGCCAACGTGTACGCGTCGCTGAGCCAGAGTCACCCAGAACGCGCCGAAATCTGGTTCAACCTGGGCGTCGCGCGCCAGCAACTCAAGCAGGAGGCAGCCGCCGAGACGGCTTACCGTCAGGCCCTCCAGGTCAACCCATCGGACCTCGATTCGATCAACAACCTGGGCGTGCTGCTCATGCGCCGTAAGCAGTACTCCGACGCCTTCGTGATGTTCCAGCGGCTCGCCGGCCTGAACCCGCAAAGCGAATCGGCGCGACTGAATATGGCCGCGTGCGCGCTGGCAGTCAACGACCTGCCCAACGCCATTGCCGCATGGCGCGATGCCCTCGCCCTGAACCCGAAGCTTCACGGTGCCCGCCTCAGCCTCGCCAACGCCCTTTGGGCATCGGGAGAACGCGAGGCCGCCAAGACCGAGTACGAGACGATTCTGCGAGACCAGCCCCGAAACGCGGAGGCGCTCAACGGTCTCGGGCTGTTCTACCTCTCGGCGAACAACGCGACCGCCGCCGAGAAACCCCTTCGGGACGCTCTAGCCGCGAACCCGAAGTTCGTCGCCGCCATGAACAACCTTGCCGTCGTGCTCGAACAGACGAACCGCCGCCCAGAGGCCATCAAGATGCTGGAGGAGGCGCTCAAGATCGCGCCGAACAACGAAGAGGCCAAGACGAACCTTCGTCGTATGCGAACCGCTGGGACCCTGTAGTGCGCGTCAACTTCATCGTCAATGTCCACCGCAGCGAGGCGACCAGTGCCGCGCGCGAACTGGTGGCTTGGCTCCATGAACTCGGCGTGACCGTCGGTGCCGACCGCGAGTCGTTCGGCATCGTGGGAGCGCACCGCACAGAACCCGACGACTTCGCCAACGCCGAACTTGTGGTGACGATGGGTGGCGACGGCACGCTCATCAAGGCGGCGGGCTGGTGTTCGCGGCTCGGAACGCCCATCCTCGGCGTCAACTTCGGGCGCTTCGGATTCGTCACGCAATGCCCCCCCAAAGAGGCCAAGTGCATGATTCAGGGCTTTCTCGATGGGACCGCCGTGATCGAGGAGCGCATGATGATCCGCACCGACCTGGTCCGCAACGGACAAGGCGTGGCCACGTTGCACGCACTCAACGAGAGCGTCATCCACCGGACGCCGACAAGCGGCATGGTGGTGGTGAACGTGGCCGTGGACGGCGTCGGCCTCACGAGCTACCCCGCCGACGGCGTGCTGGCGGCGACGGCCACGGGTTCCACGGCTTACAACCTTTCCGCAGGGGGCCCGTTGGTGGACCCCAGTCTGCGCGGCATCCTGCTCACGGCCATCGCGCCGCACACGCTCAGCGCGCGTCCCCTCATCGTGAGCGAGGCCAGCCGCATCCAGTTCCGCATCGAACCGCAGGGCGATGCCGTGCTCTCGGCCGATGGCCAGCACCAGTTGCACCTGCTGACCGACGATTTGGTCGAGGTGAGCGTGTCGGATCGAACGACGCGGCTGGTCCGCGCGGGCTACAATGACTTCCTCATGAAGCTCAGCGCAAAGCTGCTTTGGAGCCACCGCCCCAGCGGAGGTCAAACCGAATCTTGACGGCGACCGCCGCTCCGCCCCGCATCGTCGTGGACGTCAAGAACGTGGCCGTCGAGTTCGGCGTTCCCACGGGCAAAGTGCGCGCCGTGGACGGGGTCAGCCTTGTGGTGAACCCCGGCGAAACGGTTGCGGTGGTCGGCGAATCGGGCTGCGGCAAAACCACGTTGGCGCGCGCGATTCTGGGACTCCAGCCCATCGTCGAAGGCAGCATCGAGGTGGATGGGACGATCGTTCGAGGCACGAGCCGTGGGCTCGCCGAGCGAGTGGGCATCGTTTGGCAAGACCCCTACGCCAGCCTCAACCCCAAGTGGAAGGTCGAGCGCAGCGTCTCGGAACCTTGGCGGATCACGGGCAAGTCCGGCGACGTGGCTTCCCTGCTCCGCGAAGTCGGGCTCGACCCGACCGTGATGTCGCGCTACCCGCACCAGTTGAGCGGCGGGCAGCGGCAACGCGTGGCCATCGCGCGCGCCCTCGCCCTGCGGCCCCCCTTGGTCATCTTCGACGAGCCGACGGCCGCACTCGACCTGAGCATTCAAGCGCAGATCCTCAACCTGCTGAAGGACATCCAGCG
>JACFNW010000199.1:0-3066 GCA_019454665.1 Fimbriimonadaceae bacterium
CAGGGCGCGACGAGAACAGAACATAGGGGGCGTTGGCAGGACTGTTCGGCGCCGCGTAGGCTGCGGGCAATCGCAGATTCACGATGTCGAGGAACTCCTGAGCCGTGAGGTTGAGGGTGAAGTCCTCGCTCCTCGGGTCTGCAGCGAGTCGGGCTTCCAAGTTGTCGTACACGCTCTGGAACGTGGCGAGTTGGGCTCCTCGCGAGTTGAACGTCGGCTCGACGAAATTGTCGTAGACCTCGCGCAGCGGGCTGTCCGCAGGCATGGCCAGCAACGTGTACAGGTTCTCGAACGCCTGACCCATCGCACCGACCGAACCCGCACCCGCCACGGAATTGCTCACGTCGCGCGTCTGCAAGGCGTCGGTCCCTCCCGAGCCGCCACACGCCCAGAGGGCGCAAACCAACCAAAGGGTCGCCAAGTTGCGCGCCCAGGACCACCGAGTCGAAGACCGAAACATCGGACGATTATAAACCCATCCGCAGGTTGATGACACACCCATCTCGCAAAAGTGCAGGCGGAGTCGCGGACCGACAACCTTTTCGGGCCGTTGGCGTATGATGTTGCAAGGAATCCGCCCATGGATGTCTTCCCGATCCTGAGTTCCATCGTCCACCCCGTCGAACTGCATCGGCTGAACGACAAACAACTGGCCGACGTCGTTCACGAGGTGCGCAAGGCCATCCTGGAGAAGGTGAGCCGCACGGGCGGACACTTCTCGTCCAACCTTGGGACGGTCGAGCTCACGGTCGCGCTCTACGCCTCGTACAAACTCCCGCCCGACAAGGTTGTGTGGGACACCGGTCACCAGGCGTATCCCCACAAGCTGCTCACCGGGCGGCTCGCGCGCTTCGATTCGTTGCGCAAGCACAAGGGCATCAGCGGGTTCCTTCGGCGCGAAGAGCACGAACTCGACGTGTTCGGCGCGGGCCACGCGGGGACGGCCATCTCGGCCGCGATGGGCTTTGCGCTTGCTCGCGACAATCTGGGCACGGGCGAACGCGTGGTCGCCGTCACGGGCGATGCCGCCATCTGCTCGGGCATGAGTTGGGAGGCCCTCAACCACGCGGGCGACGCAGGCACCGACCTCACCGTGGTGCTCAACGACAACCGCATGTCCATCGCGCCCAACGTCGGCGCGCTCACGTCTTACTTCACCCGCTTGCGGTCCCGGCCGTTCCTTCAATCGGCCGCGCATCAGGCCAAGCAAGTGGCCGAGAAGCTCCCCGCCCCGATGAGCCGGATGGCGGCGGGTCTGCGGCACGGCATCACCCACTACTTTGCGCCCGAGCAGACGGGCACCATCTTCGAGGAGATGGGCTTCGAGTACATCGGACCCGTGGACGGCCACGACTTCCCTACTCTGCTCGAGATTTTCCGCAACGTACGCGAACTGCGGGGCCCCGTGTTCGTGCACGCCCTCACGGTCAAGGGCAAGGGCTACGAGGTCGCGGAACTGGATGCGCGCAAGTGGCACGGCGTCGTCCCGTTCGATCTCGACAAGCAGGAGATGATCAAGGCGCCCGGCCCGGTGCAATACACCCAGGCGTTCGGCGACGCCGCCATCGAATGCGCCGAACGCGACGACAAGGTGGTCGCGATTACGGCGGCCATGCCCGACGGCACGGGGCTCACCGGATTCGCGAAGCGATTCCCCGACCGATACCACGACGTCGGCATCGCCGAGCAGCACGCCGTCACCTTTGCCGCAGGGCTGGCCGCCGGCGGTCTGAAGCCGTTCTGCGCGATCTACTCGACGTTCCTGCAGCGCGGCTTCGACCAGGTGTTGCACGACGTGTGCATCCAGAACCTGCCCGTCCGCTTCTTTATGGATCGCGCGGGATTGGTCGGCGACGACGGGCCCACGCACCACGGCGCGTTCGACGTCAGTTACCTCTCGTTCATCCCCAACCTCGTGTTGATGGCCCCCCGCGACGCGACGGAACTGCGCGAGATGATGCGGTTCGCCACCGACTACGACCGTGGGCCGCTGGCCGTCCGCTACCCGCGAGGCGCTGGGCCCGAGCATCTGCCCGAGAGCCGTTCGCCCATCGCCCTGGGCAAATCCGAGACGCTGCGCAAGGGCAAGCACGTGTCGCTGATCGCCCTGGGCTCGATGGTCGAGGTCGCCTGGGACGTCGCCCTCGAACTCGAGAAGTCGGGCATCGTCGCCGAAGTGATCAATGCACGGTTCGCCAAGCCGCTCGACCTCGCAGCGTTCGCCGAATCGGCCCAGCGCACGGGTGCCGTCGTCACGCTGGAAGAGAACGTCCGGATCGGCGGATTCGGTCAGCAAGTGCGCGACGGACTGGCGGACGCGGGCCTTGGAGGCCTGCCGTTCGCGATTTGCGCGTTGCCGGATGCGTTCGTGGAGCACGGCGCACAACCGCTCATCCGCAAGGACTGCGGCCTCGATGCCGCGAGCATCACCCAGCGGGTTCAGCAACTTCTGGGCAGGAAGGGCCGTCGGTGATCGCCGGGCTCTTGCTCGCGGCGGTGATCGCCGAAACCCAAACGCCGAAATCGTGGACCTTGCTCGCGGGCGGCGACCTGATGCTCAACGCCGTCTCCGCCAAGAAGAACCCGTTCGATGAGGTCCGGGACGTGATCGCCGGGGCCGACATCGCTTACGCCAACCTCGAAATCCCGCTCACGTCGAAGTCGGGGGCCACACCGCGCAAGTCGCTGGCCGACCGCAAGGCCAAGCGGCAGTTCGTTTTGAAGGCCGATCCAGCGCACGCGGCGCACCTCGGCGACGTCGGGTTCGACGTGGTAAGCCTCGGCAACAACCACGCGATGGACTACGGCGCGGCGGGTCTGACCGAGATGCTCGATCTGCTCGACGAGTTCGGCATCGTCTACAGCGGAGCGGGGAACAACTGGGCCGAGGCCATGCGTCCGGCGATCGTCTCAGTGCCCGGCGGGCCCAAAGTGGCGTTCTATTCGATGCTCGCCTTCAAGACCCGTTCGGCGTTGCGCACGTGCTGGCCCGCGACCACCACGGGTCCCGGCATCGGTGTTCTGGCTTTCGATGCGACCATTGACGCGGCTGCCAAGAACACGCTC
>JACFNW010000199.1:3076-5071 GCA_019454665.1 Fimbriimonadaceae bacterium
ACGCTCACATCGCTGGTGACCAAGGCGAAGCGACAGGCCGACATGGTTGTCTTTGCCCTGCACTGGGGGACCGAGCGAAAGACCGTGCCCGACCCCTACCAAATCGCTTTGGGTCGCGCCACAGTGGACGCCGGAGCGGACCTGGTGTTGGGCGCGCACCCGCACGTGTTGCAAGGCAGCGAGGTGTACAAAGAGAAGCCGATCCTGTATTCGATGGGCAACCTGATCTCGCCGCTCGGCGGCGAAACGGCCCTCTACAAACTCTCATACGTCGGGACCAAGTTCCGCAAGATGGAGGTTGTGCCCATCCGCTACGGCTCGTCGGGCATTGCGCCGCTGGGCGAAAAGCCTGCGGCCGCCGCCATCAAGCGTGTCGCGGGGTTGGACGCCTCGCTGGCCCGGGCGTATCCGATGCCGAAGTAACGGGTCTCAGACGACTTGCGGCAACGGCTCCAAGAGGCGTTCCTTCGTGTAGATGAACGATTCGCGCTTGTAGTCGGCCAGTTCGAAATCCTTCTGGAGCACAATGGCGCCGGTCGGGCACGCATCCTGGCAGTAGCCGCAGAAGATGCACCGGATCATGTTGATCTCGTAGCGGACGGCGTACCGTTCGCCGGCCGAGTAGCGCTCCTCGTCGGTGTTCTCGGCGGCTTCGACGTAGATGCACCGCGCCGGGCACGCGCCCGCGCACAGCGAACAGCCGATGCACTTCTCCAGGCCGTTGTCGTACCGCTTGAGCACGTGTCGCCAGCGCGTGCGGGGGTATTGCTCGCGCTTGACTTCGGGGTACATCACGGTGACCTTGCGGTGCTTCAGCCGCCTGGCCGTGATGCCGAAACCGCTGACCACGGGCTTGGCGATGTCTCGGAAGAACTCGACGCTCACGCCAGCACCTCCTCGTCCTGCTCGCGGGGCAGCAGCAACTCGCTGAGGCCGATCTGGCTGATCGAGGTCACCCTGCGCGTGCGCAACTTCTCTTGGAGTTTCATCACGGCGAAGATCAACGCGTCGGGGCTGGGCGGGCAGCCGGGCACATAAACATCCACCGGCACGACCTGGTCGGCGCCCTGAACGATGGCGTAGTTGTTGTAGACGCCGCCCGAACTGGCGCACGCGCCCATGCTGATCACCCACTTGGGCTCCGGCATCTGGTCGTAGATCTGCCGCAGCACGGGGGCCATCTTCTTGCTCAGGCGGCCCGCGATGATCATCACGTCGGCTTGCCGAGGCGTGGCGCGGAACGCTTCCGAGCCGAACCGGGCGAGGTCGAACCGGGACGCGACCGTGCTCATCATCTCGATGGCGCAGCAAGCCAGGCCGAACGTGAGCGGCCAGAGCGAGTTCGACCGCGCGGCGGCGACGAGCCGATCCACCGAGGTGAGCACGACGCTGCCGCCCTTCTCCATATCGCCGAGAACGGGCGTCGAACTGTCGTGCATGACAAGGGTTTCGATGCGCTGTGGCATTGCGTCCAGTTTACTGGACGCGAGGTGGTCGGTGCGAGTCCCGGCTAGGGACCCCCCTTCGCTCGACCGCGTCCACCTCGCCGACGCATTGCGAACAGGGCCAACGAACCCGCCAGGGCCGCAATGGTGGAAGGTTCGGGCACGACTGCGGCGCACGAGTCCTCGATCCACTGCCGGTAGCTGCCGACGCGGACATCGTGGATCGCGTCGCCTTCTTCGACCCACTCGGCGCCCCCGCCGAAGTGGCTCTGCGAACTCGAGTGAACGCCGACCAGCTCCCATCCCGTCATCGAGAACGTCCACGAGGGGCCGCCCGAGTCACCGGACAGCACGTGCGCCTCGCCCTGGATCGCGGGGTCTGGAGCAGGTGGGCCGAACACGGTCGTGGCCTGCAACGAGTCGTAGCGATAGTTGAATCCCGTCGCGCCGACGGACCATTCGGGTTGGCTGTCCACGCCGTTGAAACCGGCCAAGAGCGTCCCAAAGGAGGAGACGACGTCATAGCGCCGGTTCACTCCGTCGAGCGTCG
>JACFNW010000200.1 GCA_019454665.1 Fimbriimonadaceae bacterium
ATCGCCGGTCGTGCCAGCGGCGTCGCCCGTGGTGCCAGCCGCATCGCCGGTCGTGCCAGCGGCGTCGCCCGTGGTGCCAGCGGCGTCGCCCGTGGAACCCGTGGTCTCGGTCTTGTTCGTGTCGCCTTCGGTCTTCTCGCCGCAGCCGACGATCGCGATGCCCGCAACGAGCAGCGCAGCAATGAGCATTGCCAGATTCTTCTTCATGTTGAGTTGTGCCTCCTGATCGAGAACGGGAATCCAGTTTCCCGCCCGAGCCCACCCATCAGGGGAGCGGACTCCGCGCCATTGTACCAAAACATCGCGAAAACTCCAAATGGCGGGCTCAAAAGCCCATAGCCTCGCTCGCCCAAGACTGCGGATCGAAGTCGGGAGCGGTCACCTTCGCGATCCGCCATTTGCGCGTTGGCACGACGAGATACTGCATGGCATCTTCCTTCTTGAACTCGATCACGACGTTGTCGATGGTGAGAGGCCTCTCGAACGTCAGGATCTTCACGGTGAGGGTGACGGGTGTGCGCATCGTGGCCGTCTTGCCGTCCGGGGCGATCTCGACCTTGCGTTCGCCAAGGGTGACTTTCGGCTTCTGTTCGCGCACAAAGACGGCGATGGACTTTCGGTTGAAGCCAACCGCCTCGTTGTTGAACACCAGGCTCTTCGACAGGTGTTCCAGAACGCCGCCGGGACGTCCTTCCTGGCTGGCCCTCGCGGCCTCGTCCACGGCTTCGACGATGAGGGCCTCGTCGCTCACCGAACCCACTTTCCATTGAAGGACTCCGTAGCCAATGGCCAGCAAGACGACGACGGCGACCAGTGCTCGCGCGGCTTTCATGTGTGACTTCCTTACGTTTCGCGACCTTAGAACGATGCGGGGGCCTTCGGTTTGGCCCATTCGTGCCGATACCAGGATTGGCATGGCTCCTGCGTCGCAAGTTCAACGGTTCCTCATCTCCCGCCAAGGCGTCTCGCGCGCATTGGTTTGGGACCGGCACGATCGGCTGGAAGCGATGGTGGCCGTCGCCGACGATTCGCCTTGGTCCGAGCGTTCGCTGCGCGCCGAGTGCGCGTCCGAGTTGGGAATCCACCTGACGCCGCGCCGCATCGAACTCCGCGCCGAACGGCGCGTCGCCGCCTGACCCCGGTAACTTTGCGTCCGCAACGTCGCTGGCTGGGAACTGTGCGGGCTTTGGCCGACCCCCGCAAACGGACCGGGACACCCTCTCCAGAGGCGCACCGATCACTTGGGTGTGACGATGGTTTGGACGATTTGGCTTGTGTATGGTGCGGTGGCCCTAGGCTCCGCAGTCGGTCTTCGCGTGCTGTGGCGCGACGCGATCAGCCCCCGTTTGCGGTAGGCCGATAGGCCGCACGAAACGCCGCATACGAGGCGGCGTACTCGGTCCCGGAAGGCGACACCTCGCTCTTGGCGCGGACCACCGAACGGCAGGCTTGAGCCACATCCGGCCACACGCCGATCCCGACTCCCGCAAGAATCGCGGCCCCGAGAGCGGGTCCCTCGTCCATCTCCAACGTCCGGCACGGCGCGCCGAACACGTCTGCCAGCATCTGCACCCAGAACGCGTTGCGCGCCCCTCCGCCGGTGACTCGAATCTCGTCCACCCTCGCCCCCAGTCCACGCAACAAGGCCATGCCGTCCGCTAGGCCGAAGGAGACGCCCTCGAACACGGCGCGCGATAGGTGCGCCGAACCGTGCGCCAGCGTCAGGCCGAGGAACGCCGCCCGCGCGTGGGGATCGTTGTGGGGACACCGCTCGCCCGTGAGGTACGGCAGGAATGTCAGCCCTTCGGCCCCTGCCGGAATCGCGGCCGCCTCGGCGGCGATCGCATCGTAAGACGGCTTGCCGAACGTGTCGCGGAACCAGCGCAACGCGCCGCCGCACGAGAGCATCACACCCATGGCATGCCAACCACCGTTGGCGTGGCAGAACGTGTGCGCCGCGCCTTGCGAGTGGAACTTGGGCTCCGGGAGCGAGACGAACACCACGCCGCTCGTGCCGAGGCTCACGCTCACCACCCCTTCGACCACCGCACCCGTCCCGACCGCCGAAGCGGCCTGATCTCCTCCGCCAGCCACCACGGGGATGCCGTCGGCCAAGCCCGGGACGCCTCGCGTCACCCCCGTTTGCGCGAACGATTCGCACACCCGGGGCCACTGCAGATGATCCAGACCAAGGGCCCCGAGCATCTCGCCCGACCAATCGCGGCGAGGCACATCGAGCAAGCCTGTGCCGCTGGCGTCGCTGACGTCGGTGGCGCTCTCGCCCGTCATCTTGAAACGGATGTAATCCTTGGGCAGCAGCACCTGCCGTACTCGGGCGAAGGCCTCGGGCTCGTGGTTTCGGAGCCAAAGCACCTTGGGCGCCTGAAAGCCGGTGAGGGGCGGGTTGCACGTGATGGCGCGCAGGCGTTCCGCCCCGATCGTGGCATCCATCTCGGCGCATTCGGCTGCCGTTCGCTGGTCGTTCCAGAGCAGGGCCCGGCGCACCACCTCGCCCTGGGCATCGAGGAACACCGAGCCGTGCATCTGCCCCGTAAGGCCGATGGCGTCTGGGCTCTCCTCGCCGAGTTCGCGGATCACGTCCAGCGCGCCCGCCCACCAATCGCCGGGGTCCTGCTCCGACCACATGGGGCGCGGGATGTGGAGCGGGTATTCGCGGCTGGTCTGCCGCAACAGCGTGCCGCGTTCGTCCACCAGAACCGCTTTGATCGAACTCGTGCCCACGTCAATGCCCAGGAACTTCGCCATCGGGACCATTTTGGCCCGGAACGGGTACACCCGTGGCGTGCAGAACGTCGAGATTCCGATCGTGCTCGCCGAAGGCGCTTCGATGCCCGAGTACGCCACTCCGGGAGCGGCCGGTATGGACCTGCGCTCGATCGAGCCGGTCCTGTTGGAACCCGGTAAGCGAACGCTGGTGCGCACCGGCGTGCGCCTCGCGATTCCGCCCGGATTCGAGGCGCAAGTGCGACCAAGGTCGGGGTTGGCGCTGCGGCTGGGAGTCGGCATGGTGAACTCGCCGGGCACCATTGACAGCGACTATCGAGGCGAGATCGGTGTGGTGATGATCAATTGGGGCTCGGAAGTCGTCCAACTAGAGCAGGGCGAACGCGTTGCGCAACTCGTGGTTTGCCCCGTGGTGCGCGCCACGCTTCATCGTGTCGAACAACTCGGTGCGACCGACCGAGGGGAGGGTGGCTTTGGCAGCACCGGAACACAGTGAGGAACCCATGACCGACGCCGAATCTCGCGAAGTCTTCGAGACGCTGGACGACGCCACCGACATTGATCGGCAACTGGCACAAGTCAACCTGCTCCGCATTCGGGGGCAGTTCGAAGAGGCCCGGCTCCGGTGCCTCAAGCTGCTCAACGACTTCCCGCAGTCCGCTGCCGCCCATACGCTCATGGGCGACATCTGCGTGGACAAAGACGATCTGGCCCAGGCCGTCGAGTGGTACGACATGGCCCTCGGCATCATCCCCGAGTCGGTCGCCGACCAAAAGAAGCTGGAATCGGTCCGCAAGCGCCTGAAGGACAGCGAAACCGCCGACACCGCCGCGATGCTGGGTTTGCCCACGTCTCGCCCGAAGGTGGGGATGTTCGCCGCCGCATTTCTGGCCCTCTTCGTGGTCGTCGCCCTGGGCTCTTACTTCGCGGGCCGACAGATGCAGGCGGCGAGCCACGCCAAGGAAAAGCAGGTCGTGGATGCCCCGATCCACATCCCGGGCACCGAGCCGACCGTCGTCAACCGCGGCTCGCAAGAAGGCGAGTCGAACATCGAAGCCATCGAAACGCCGCGCAACCCGACGCCGAGCCGCGTGGAAGTAGACCGCCAGCTGCTGGGAAGCCTGGTCCCCGGCGCGCCCGAGGGTGTCCAGATGCTGGAGGCGATGCTCGATCCACGGACCAACCTGGTGTGGGTGACCGCGGAGTGTCCGCAAGACGGAAACCCGCGCGACGCCGCCGCCCACGTGGGCACCCATGCCTTGGCCAAAATCGAGAACTGCCCCGTGGCTACGGTCCGCATCCTGCAGAACGGCACCGTGACCCTCATCGCCGATGTGCGGCGCGAGGCCGTGGTCCAAACCGAAGTCTCCGAGGGCCGGGTCTGGGTGGACGCCGTCCTGTCCAACGTCTGGCCTCCAACCGAACCGACGGAACCGAACGGTCAGCCCTAGCCCTGGGCCAACGAAAGGACGACCGCTACCCGACCAAGTCTCGTATCCAGCGACCAAGGTCGTCGCAGGCAGCCAGGCACCACATGCCGGGGGCTTCAAAGGGCTCTTGGCTCACGAACACGGCGACGGCCCGAATGCCCGTGGCGCGGGCGTACGAATCCAGTGCGGTACGCAGAGCCCCCGGACCCCGAGGGGTACCCGCGAACACGAACGCATCGCATTCAGTCCCACATCGCTCGGCGTGATCCACGATCCCGGCTTCCAGCGACGGCTCGCCCGACTGCGAACCCACGATGCGCTTCGCGTCCAACAGGCTCAACCGAGGCGTGATCGGGAGGTCGCGAACGGGGCCGCGCGCGGCGACGGGGCTAGCCGCTCCCTCGCGCGCCATCTCGACCAAGGCCGCAGCCAACAGATCGCCAGGCTCCCGATCAAGCGCCCACACCGTGCGAAGGCCCGTGGCAGGCAACGCGCGCGCCGCCGCCGACCATGCCCGGTCGAGCAGGTCCACCACTTGGGGCAAGGCGACGTCGGACGCCTGCGCATAGGCCGTCAAGGCCGTCGCAACCTCAATCGGCGCGAACGAACCCGGGTCTGCCAGCGCCAAAGCGAGCCGCTCGATCGCCGCCGCACCTTCGACCAGCAGGCCGCAACGGCCCATCTGCGCCAGGTGCGGCAACACTTCGGAGACCGGCCGCGACACGAGCACCGCCGCCCAGACGTCGGCGGACTCTCCCCACTGGGACGACACGCAGGCCATCGGGATGCGATGGTCGCGCATGAGCGAAGCGACCTCCAGCGGGTTGCGGCTCCGCGCGATGCGCCGGAGCGCTGCCGCCACGGCAGGTTCTTCG
>JACFNW010000201.1 GCA_019454665.1 Fimbriimonadaceae bacterium
GTAATCGTGCTCAACGGTGCACGGCCAATCGACGCCCTCGACGAGCCGTCGCACCTCCGCGCATCGCGCCGCCTCGTCGGGGCGATCCGGCCGCGGCCCGTCTCCGATGATGAACAACCGCGAGGGACGCGCCGCGCGCACCGCCGCGAAGACCCGCGCCGTCGTGGCCGGCCGCGCAAACGTGAAGAGCGCGATGGCCGGCGTCACGCCAGCACGTCGGCGACGAGTTGCGACGCGTGCCGTACGACCGCGATCACCTTCTCGTAGGGCATGCGCGTCGGGCCGATGACGCCGATCACGCCGTTCAACGCGCCGGCTCGATATTCCGCCGTGACCACCGTGAGCCCGCCGAGCAGGTCGTCACCGTGCTCCGATCCAATCGTGATCGACAGCCCCCCAGCCTGCGCGCGACTGCGCAGCAGCGACGCCAGCTGGTTCTGCTTTTCGGTGAGCGTGATCAGCTTGCGCATCGCGTCCCCGCTCGCGAACTCCGGCTTGTCGGCCAACACCGACGCCTGGCCGAGGACCACATTGTCCTCGGCACTCGGCGGCAGGTCGAACAGGGCATTGCCTTCCTGCACAAAGATGTTCAGCAGTTCGCTCCCCTCGGCCGTCGTGTGCGCATCGCGCAGGCGCAGTCCGAGCGAATGTCGAATATCCGACAGCGACATCCCGGCCAGCCGCTCGTTCAGCACGAGTTGCACTTCCACGAGCACCGTGTCCGCCATCTCGCCGCGCACTTCGATGAACACCGTGCGCACCGCACCACCCTGCAGGGTGAGCACCAACAAGAGCTTTTCACTGGAGACTCGCACCAGTTCGAGACGCGTGAGGACGATCTGATCGAGACGCGGGCCCAGCGCTACACCAAGTTCCTGCGTCAGCACGCCCAGCGACTGCGCGGTACGACGCAAGATCGACTCGATGGCGGAGTTCCCCTGCGCAATGCCGCCCAGCAAGCGCTCGCGATCGGCCGGCGCCAACTCGGTGACCCGCATCAGCGAATCCACGTAAACTCGGTACGCCTTGTCGGTCGGGACGCGTCCGGCGGATGTGTGCGGATGCGAGAGAAAGCCCTTCTCCTCAAGGTCCGCCATCGTGTTGCGAATCGTGGCGGGCGACACGCCCATCCGAAAGCGACGGGTCAGCGCGCGCGACCCGGCCGGCTCCGCCGTTTCCACATAGGAGCGGATGACGGCCTCGAGAACTTGGCGTTCGCGATCCGAGAGCTCTGGTGACGACATAACTTCAATAAATCTAAGGAGTTCTGCGATTTGTCAAATTGGTGGCTAAACCGATATAACGCTGACTCTCCTTTGCCGACGAGACGCCGGCTCGCAGGCGCCGCTACTCGCTGACCAGTTCTGTGACGAGTCGGTCCATCCTGAGCCACCCTTTGGGGGTGAGGACCAGTCGGTCGGCAACGCGCTTCGCCCAGCCTGCGCGAACCCAAGCAGCCGCTCGTCGAAATTGCTCGTCCGAGGCTTCGAGCCCCCTCGCGGTTCGAAGCCCCAAATAGACTCGCTCCGTCTCCCGTTCAGCCGGCCAGAGCGTCTCGTCTCCCTCCAATGGATCCGTCGCCGATTCGACGAGTTCCAGCCATCGGGAATAGTCCTTCGCATTCCAGCGCCTGGTCAGGCCGTCAAATCCGTGCGCCGACGGGCCGAGTCCCAAATAGCTCGTGCCAGACCAGTAGGAGGAGTTGTGAACTGACTCCGCCCCGGGCCGCGCGTAGTTGGACACTTCATAATGAAGGAAACCGGCTGCCGTCAGCTTCTCATCGGCTTCCAGAAACTCTTGTTCATAGCGAGCGTCGCCGGCGGCGGCTTCCTTGCCCCGCTCGGTCCAGCGACCGAGCGGTGTATGTGGTTCGACGGTGAGCCCGTAAACGGAAAGGTGTCTGGGGTGGAGCGCGAGTGCCTTCTCCAGGTCGTCGGACCAGCTCCTTGCGACGGTTTCGGGGAGAGCGAAGATGAGATCCAAAGAGAAGTTGGACATCCCTTCGCCGTTCAGGATCTGAACAGCCTCCGACACTTGGGCGACTGTGTGGGTTCGGTGCATCCACTCAAGCACGGCTGGGTCAAACGACTGAACGCCTAGCGAAACGCGGTTCACTCCGGCCAGTCTCCACGCCCGTACAACCTCCGGCGATATATCTTCTGGATTCGCCTCGACTGTTACCTCGGGGACGTCGCGAGCTTGAATCCCGAGGAATGTAGAAATCATATTTGTGATGTCCGCGACGCCAAACCCAAGCTTCGATGGCGTACCCCCACCGAGGTAAATGGACTGCACCGGCGCGGATGGAGCACCGATTGCCCGTGTTACGAGTTCTGCCTTAATGGCGTCAATGAACCGCTTCACCGGGACAACTCGGCGAACCGCAATCGAGAAGTCGCAGTACGAGCAGCGCCGCGCGCAGAACGGCACATGGATGTACAGGTGCGGCGGGCACGGAACTTGGTGTGCGGATCCCATAGGCTAACGCGGACGCGCGAGCCTGCGGTGGCAGACGACGTGGGGAAGTCCCATCGGGCCGGTTTCCCCTGGGCAGCCGTTTACCAGCGATCCAGACTCGGCAACGGAGCGAAGAACTCCCTTTGTGCCCGCCGGAACGGTTCTTGAGAATGACTTAAAGTGATTTCTCAAATACATATATGATAGTAATATACTGATTTCATCTAGATGTAACTTGATGTGTTTGCCTTGTTGGATCGCATCCGTCGCGCGCCCCACCATCCCGCCCGCCGAACCGGGAAATCTGCCCAGCAGCTCGGTCCTAATCGCCACCTTGGCGCGGACGGCATTTCCCTTCCCGACAGCCGACCAAATTCTGACCACCATCGTTGCTGTATATTTTCTAGACAGTAAAGTCGCCGGCTAGAGCCGACGGCTCACCCGTCCGTCAGACCCAAGCCATACCCGACCCTTTAGCTCCAACGAAGTCAGCCAGATGCCAGCTTGCCTAACTGGCAGTTGGCAGTTCAGGGCGACCTCGTCAATGTACGCTCCGCCACTCGGGACTCCCGCGAGCACCTCAGCTTCCACTGGCTCAAGGTCAGCGAGCGGCGGAGGCGACGTTGCGTGCACTCCCATCAGCGCGAGGGCGTCTTCCACGTTTCCGACCACCTGCCCTCCGCTGCCAAGCAGCCAGTTGGTCCCCGCGCTCTGCGGGCTGTCTATCGGACCGGGGACAGCCGCTACCGACCGTCCCAGTCCGGTCGCCTGCTCGACCGTGTTCATCGCCCCCGACTTATGCGGGGCTTCGACGACGATCACCAGCCGCGCCAGGGCCGCGATGATGCGGTTTCGTCGCGGGAACGCCCCCGGATGCGCCTTGGCCCCCGGTTCCTGCTCCGCGAGCACCAATCCCGACTTCGCGATCTCGGCGTGCAGACTGCGGTGTCCAGACGGATACGGGACGTCCACCCCAGTTCCGAGCACGGCGATGGTCCGACCGCCGGCCCGGAGCGCCCCACGGTGGGCCGCGGCGTCAATCCCGCGGGCCATGCCGCTGACCACCGGCACCCCCGCGGCGGCAAACGCGTGCCCGAGTGCGTCGGCCACCCGTTCACCATACGCCGTGGCATTGCGGGTCCCCACAATCGCCACCAGCCCAGGGGTCGCACCGAGCAGGGCGACGTCTCCCAACGCATACAACTGGCTCGGCTGCGCGGCGGCCAGATCGGCCAGCGACAGAGGCCACCGCGGATCGGCAGGTGTCAGGCGATCGATGCTCGGCTCCACAGAGTTGTCTCCAGTTGCGTGTTGCCCGCTCGTCCGGCTACTACGACCGCGGCCGACGGGCACCGGTCGCCGGCCGCGGCCAACTCGCTACGCGTCCTGTGAGCGCGACGGCGCCGACCCTCCGCCCCCCTTCCTCAGATCCAGCAGCTTCGCCCACCACGCCCGTTTCAGTTCGTCCAGCCCCATCCGGGCTGGCGCCGATATTGAGAAGACGCCGAACGCCCCCTGCGTCTGGATGTCGGGAATCATCTGCTCGCCCCACAGGTCCAGCTTGCTGAAAACGACGCAATGCGGCTTCGCCGCCAGTTCTGGCGAGTAGGCGTGGATCTCCGCCCGCAACTTGTCGTACTCCTCCTGCCAGTCCAGGTGATCAATCGGAATCAGGAACGCCAGGAGCCGAGTCCGTTCGATATGCCGGAGGAACTGGAGTCCGAGTCCCTTCCCCTCGTGCGCTCCTTCGATAATCCCCGGGATATCGGCCACCACGAAGGTACGGTGGTCGCTGAGTTGCACGACGCCAAGGTTGGGCTGCAGGGTGGTAAACGGGTAGTCGGCAATTTTGGGACGCGCCGCGGACACCACGCTGAGCAGCGTGGACTTGCCGGCATTTGGCTCGCCCACCAGCCCCACGTCGGCGATGAGCTTGAGTTCCAGTTCAAGATCGCGGGCCTCGCCTTCTTCGCCCGGCTGCCATTCCCGCGGTGACTGGTGTGTGGCCGTCGCGAAGAACGCGTTCCCCTTGCCGCCGCGTCCGCCCTTCGCCACGACGATCTCGTCGCCGTGCTCGAGCACCTCGCCCAACACCTCGCCCGTGTCGGCATCCTTGATGACCGTGCCCGGGGGCACCGGCATCACTTCGCTCTTGCCCGAGCGTCCGGTCTTGTTTGCCCCCATCCCGTGCTCGCCGCGCTCCGCCTTCCAGTGGTCGCGGTAGGTGTAGTCGAGCAGCGTCGCCAGGTTGCTGTCGCCCCGCACGATGATATCGCCGCCGCGTCCGCCGTCGCCGCCGTCGGGCCCGCCCATCGGGACGAATTTCTCGCGGCGGAAGCTGGTGCACCCGCTTCCCCCCGTCCCCGCCTCGACGCGCACGGTCACCTTATCAATGAACATTCCGTTTCCTCACAAAGTCCGCTGCGGAGGCCCGTCGCCTCGCGTTATTGGCCCCGCACCTTCACCCACATCGTGCGCCCGCGCTCCAGCACCTCCGCGTCCACGGCCCCCGCGAGCGCGTCGAGGGCCAACCCGACGACCGCGTCGGGGACCCCCACATTGCGACATCCATGCAAATGCGAAT
>JACFNW010000202.1 GCA_019454665.1 Fimbriimonadaceae bacterium
ATGCGCAAGGGGGGCTTCAACCGCATCAGCCTTGGCGCGCAGAGCTTTCTCGATGACGACTTGGTGAGGCTGGGTCGCGTGCATCGGCACGGCGAGATCGGACGCGCTCTCGCCGCCGCTCGCGCGGCCGGGTTCGAGAACGTCAACCTCGACCTGATGTTCGCACTCCCAGGACAGACGATGCGCGGATGGCGCGACAACCTCGACCGCGCCTTGGCCCTGGGCACCGAACACCTCAGCCTGTACTGCCTGACGTTGGAGCCCAACACGGCCTTCTACAAAGAGCACCTTCGCGGCACGCTGATCTTGCCGGAGGACGATGTGCAAACCGAGATGTACGATCTGGCCGTCGAGCGGACGGGCGAAGCCGGAATGGCGTGCTACGAGATCAGCAACTTCGCCCGACCGGGCCGTGAATGCGCCCACAACTTGGCCTATTGGCGGTGCGAGGAGTATGCCGCCTATGGTCCAGGTGCGGTGGGTTGCCTTGCCGAAGAACCGGGCTCGCCTTGGTACGCGCCCCGCACCCGATTCACCCACCTCAAGCATCCCGAACGCTTCTGCGCTGCCATCGAGAGTGGCCAAACCACGGTGTTCGAATCCGAGTCCTTGGACGCCGAGGCGCTTCGCCTGGAGAGGGTGATGCTGGGGTTGCGCCTTGCCGAGGGCCTCGACCCCGTTGGCTTGGCGCTCGACCCCCGAGCCGTGGCTGGGTTGGAGTCTTTGGGCTGGCTCGCGCGCGGCGAGGGGAGGCTGGCGCTGACGCCAGAAGGGCGGCACTTCTGCTCGGAGGTGGCGTTGCGCTTGGTCAGCGGCGTTGCCGCTTCGTCCGTTCCAGCAAGCTCATGAACTGCATCTTCCGTTCGTCCACGTTGGACTGGAACTGCAGCGGTCCGCGGCGCAAAGGTCCTGGCGTCGGCGGCACGTCTTCGACGATTGCCTCGACGATCTGACGCACCGTTTGGCCGCGTCGGTCTCGCGCCTCGACGTTCGCCCCGCCTTGAATGAGAATCTCCGCGGTCACGGGCAGCACCATCCCTGCGAGAAGATGCAAAGGCGTGTCGCCGTCCGCGTTCACGGCGTTCGGGTCGGCACCGGATTCGAGGAGTGCGCGAATCGCGTTGCGGTTGCCGTTGGCTGCGGCCACGTGGAGCGGCGTTTCGTTGCGATGGCTGCGCACGTTGGGGGCGATCCGTTCGGCGATGGCTCGGACGGCGCCCTCGTCCCACATGCTCGCCGCCGCGTAGTGGAGCGCCGTGTACCCCTGCCGGTCCGGTGGCGGAAGCTCGGCTCCGTAGCGAAGGAGGTCCACGGTCAGGGCGCTGTTGCCCATCAGGGCGATGTCGAGCGGTCGGTGGCCCCGCTGGGCTCGCGCGTTGGGGTTCGCGCCCGCTTCCAGGACGACGCGGCCAGCGGCAATGGCTCCGGCGATCACGGCGTGGTGCAGCGGCGTCCGTCCTTCTTCGTCGCGCGCCTCAAGGTCGGCCCCGTGCGCGACGAGAAGCCTCGCCACCGATTCCGAGTTGCGGACGCAGGCCAGATGGAGGGGACGAAGGCCCGACCCGCTCACCGCTTCGATGTTCGCTCCAGCCCGGATGAGCGCCGCGGAAGGGGCGTCGCTTTGGCCCCGGGAAGCCAGATGCAAAGCCGTGTTGCCCTGCTCGTCCACCGCCTCGAGGTTGGCGCCGTGGGCCAGAAGCAGTTCGATCTCGTCGGCCCTGCCCAGAAGGGTCGCTCGATGAAGGGCCGACGTCACACCTTCTGCGGTGTTCACTTGCGCCCCGCGACCGATCAGCATCCGGGCGATCTCGGTGCGGCCCCTTGCGACGGCGAGTTCGAGCGGCGTAAGGCCGTCGTACGACGCTTTGTTCGGATCGGCGCCGATGGCGAGCAGCCACCGAACCGCCCCGTCGTCGCCTCGGTTGATCGCTTCGAACATCGAGGACGGCGACCGCATCGTGGCCACCTTCCCGGCACCGACCAACCCGACGGCCAACAGGGCGACGACGACCAATGCCGCCCACTGGGCCAGCCGAGGATCCCTTCGGCGCTTGGGTTTGCGCATGGTCGCTTTCAGTATATGGGACGCCCGATCCAGGCCGACGGACTCACCGCGCAAAAAAGCGCGCAACTCTTTGCAACATATCATTGTATAATGATATGTCATGTCCGCCGCCCTCCCTTCCTTCCGATCCGAGGCTGTCCGAAACGAGTTCGAGCGCCACGTCACGTCCACTCGAAGGCGAGCCTATGCCATGGCCCATCAGCTCACGCGCAATCCGGTCGAGGCGGAGGACCTCGTGCAGACCACCATGCTCAAGGCTTGGCGCGGCTATGAGGGCTATCTGCCCGACAAGCCGTTCCTGAACTGGCTGCTGAGGATCATGCAGCGCGCCTATCTGGATTTGCGGCGCCGCGAAAACCCGGCCCGGCGCGCCGATTCGCTCAACGCCCTCGTGTCGCCTTCGGACGGCGAGACCCACGAACTCCCCATTCCGGACCCGCGCCCCAACCCCGAGGCGGAAGCGATGAGGGACGAATCGGCCTCCGAACTGATTCAGGCCCTTTACGAACTGCCCGAGGCCTATCGCGAGGCCATCCGCCTCTGCGACCTGCTCGGGATGAGCTACGCCGAGATCGCCGAGGTCCAAGGCACCACGATCGGCACGGTGCGTTCGCGCATCCACCGAGGCCGACGCATGTTGCGCGACCTTGTGGAAGAGCGCGGCATCACCCTATCGTGACGAACCAGTCCTAGCCGCGCCCGATCCGAACTTCTGGTTCGACGCGCAGTTTGCCGCCAACGGGAAGGCGGAGAATCGTCAGCGGCGAAGCAAGCTGAGGGCCCGATCCGACCGAGTCTCGGTAGCGGACGATCACCTCGCCGGATTCGGTGCGGCCGGCGGTGGTAATGCTGACCGGCCCGCGCCCGACGCCGGGCGAGATCGCCACGAGTCGTTCGCGCGACCAATCCACGCCTGGCGAACCCGAGGCCTGGACTCCGCTAGCCAGCGACCAGAACCGGCTGTATTCCACATCCGAGGTGAGGACGTGGACGCCCAGCAAATCGGTGTTGGTGGTCCACCCGCTGTAAAACGTCGTGTAAGGAACGCGCTCCACGATGACGACGACGACGGGCGGCGGGGGCGGCGCCTGTCCGTGATAGATCTTCACCCCGCTGGGCAGCGTGGTCACGGTGCCAGGGGCGCCGCCAATGGACCCCGACGCGGCGTTCGCGAACTCCTTGGCGAACCGGAACACGCCGGCCGTTCGGGGCACTCGAATCAGGACGAAGGGGCTGGTTTGCACTTGCGCGACCATCGCGTCGCGGGCCGGCTGGTGTTCCACCCACGTCACGAGAAGGTCGCCGGCATGGACGCGGTTGATCGAACGCACGCTCACGCGGTAGCCGCCCGTCTGCCGAAGGCCCAGGTGAATCGCGATCAGATGATGGGTGTTACAAAACACGTCCCGGGGCGCCTCATGGGCCGGGCGACCCGTGAGCTGGGTCCAGTACCGCAGGAAGTCACCCACGGTCTGCAGGATGGTCTGGCTCTCGCGCGTGATGCGCGAGTTCTGGCCCTCTTGATAGGTCGAGAAACCGACCGTGGCGTCCAACCCAGTCTTGAACTGGGCAGACGCCAGGACGGCGAACACGAGCGCTCCGAGCGTGGCGAAGTACCTCACATGGGGTTAGACGCGCACGCGTTCGGAGCGCAACACCGAATCAGTCCTCGACGGCCACGAGTTTGTAGCCGTAGCCCCGCATGGTCTGCAAGAGCAGCGGGTCGTTGGGGTCTTTCTCGATCTTCTTGCGGATGCGATAGATGTAAACGTCCAGCGAGTTGCTGTTGAAGTCCATGTCGTAGCCCCAGACGCTCTTGAATAGTGCGCCCCGGCTGACGGCGCGGTCGGGGTTGCGGGCGAGGAATGCCAGCAGTTCGAACTCGCGGTTGGTCAGGTTGACCGCCTTGCCGTCAACGTAGGCGTCGCGTCGCTCGAAGTCGATCTCGAGGCGTCCGAACGCCCCCGAATCCGTGTCCTTCTTCTTGTACTGGTTGGCGCGGCGCAGATGGGCACGCACGCGGGCCACCAGTTCGGTCGGGTCGAAGGGCTTGGTGAGATAGTCGTCCGCGCCGACTTCGAAGCCCGTGATCTTGTCCACGAGTTCGGATCGCGCCGTGAGCATCAGCACTGGGAAGTTCCAGCGCTTGCGCACGCGTTTGCACGTCACGATGCCGTCATCCCCCGGCAGTCCGAGATCGAGGATCAAGAGGTCGAAGGCTCGTTGCTCCATGAGCGACATGCCGTCCTCGCCAGAGGTGGCGGTTTCAACCTCGAATCCCTCTTTTTCGAACAGTTTGCGCAGGTTTTCCTGCAAAAACTTGTCGTCGTCAACGATCAACAATCGGTCAGTCATGAGTCCTTTCATCCAACAGCTCTTTCGATGTCATGCAGCGGTCCATATCTGGACGGTCGTCCCTTTGCCCACTTGGCTCGAGAATTCGATTCTCCAACCGTGTTCGTCGGCAATGCGTTTGCAGCTGAACAAGCCCAGTCCAAAGCCCCCCTTGCGGGTGCTGTAGAACGGCTCGAACAACTTGTCCACCCGGTCTGGAGGGATGCCCGGACCGGTGTCGCTGACCTCGACGACCAGCGACTTGCCGTGGGCGATGGTCCGAATCGAGAGCTCTCCACCCCGATGCTCCATCGCTTGCAGTGCATTTAGAATGAGGTTCATGAACAAATGTTCGCACTGATCGGGATCGGCATGGACTTTTGACCTTCGCGGGCGGATGTCCACCTTCACATCCACCCCGAACCGCTTGGCTTGGGTCTCCGTCAGGCCGAGCACGTTGTCCACCAGTTCTTTCAAGTCCACCTTGGTGCGCGTGGTCAGCTTGGGCTTGGTGAAGCTGAGCAGGTGGTGGGATAGGACGGCGAACCGCTGGAGTTGTCGTTTGACTTCGACGAGGGCCGTGGACGGATCGCTCTGGCCCAGGCTGATCTCGAGTTGGAGGCTCGCCACGATGTTGCGGA
>JACFNW010000203.1 GCA_019454665.1 Fimbriimonadaceae bacterium
TCGAGCAGGTGCTCGATGTCCTGGCGAAGCGCCACGGCAACAGCGCCGTGCTCGAGCAAGAGATGATGGGCATCGCGGAGACGGAACTGCGCTACCAAGCGCTGACCGAAATGACCTCCCGGTACTTCCGGGGCCTGCGCGACGCCATCAAGGAAGGACGAGGATGACACTCAACAAAGCGATGCGGGCGAGTTCGACCGGTTTGGCCGCCGAGCGCTTCCGCATGGACGTGATTTCCAGCAACATCGCCAACGCCAACTCGATGCGGATCAACGGGGTGGACCCCTATCGCGCCCGCAAGGTCGTGCTGGAAGGCAACCAAGACGGCGTGCGCATCGCCAAGGTCGAGGAGGACACCGCACCCTTCCGACGCGAGATGGACCCCGGCAACCCCTTCGCCGACGACGAGGGCTTCGTGACGTACAGCAACGTCGAACCCATCGTCGAGATGGTGAACATGATGGGCGCGAGCCGAGCCTACGAGGCCAACATCGTCGCTTTCAACTCCGCGCGAGGCATGGTCCAAAGCGCCCTGAGCATCGGACGCGTGTAAGACCATGAAACTCGATGTCGTTTCGCTTCCGAATGTATCCGGTATCTCGAAGCCCGAGATCGCCAAACCACGCCTCGACGAACAGAACCAAGACTTCTCCAACATGTTGATGGACGTCCTGAAGGAGGTCTCCACGATGCAAGGCGATGCCAAGCAAATGGGAGAGGACTTCATGACGGGTCGACGCCCGGTGGAATATCACGACTTGATGATCACCATGGAGAGAGCCTCTGTCGCGATGCAGCTGACGATGCAAATCCGGAACAAGGTTCTGGACGCGTACTCGGAAATCAGCCGAATGCAGGTCTAGTTCCGTGAAATCTTCGAGTCATAGCCGCTCCACTTTCGGATCATCGCTATGACGCCCTTTGTAGAACGTCTGAAAACCTGGTGGCGCGACGCCGACAAGACACAGAAAACCGTGTCCATCGTCGGGTCGGCCTTCCTCCTGCTGCTCTTGGGAGGCGTGTTCTTCTTCTCGTCGCGCCCGCAGTTGGCGATCTTGTTCGCCGACCTCGCGCCGGGACAGCTTGCCGCCGTTCAGAGCGAGCTCGACAAGCAAGGCGTCAAGTACGAAGTGGACGCCAGCAGGACCGTCTACGTTCCCCGATCCGAAGTCACCAAGCTTCAAGCCAAACTCACCGCGGCCGGCGTAGCCCCCGACATCCAGAAGTTCGGCTACCGCGACCTGTCCGATATCGGCATGATGAACTCGCCGGCGGTCGAGGGCACCAAGATCAACGCCATTCACGAAGGCGTCTTGGCCGACATGATCTCCACCCTGGACTCCGTGGACGAAGCCATCGTCCGCATCTCGCCCATGGACGACTCGCCGTTCGCCGTCGAGCGACGCCCCGCCACGGCCAGCATCCTCATCCGCGAGAGCCGAGGGAACGGAGCGACGGGAGACCTGGGCGGCGTGGTCGCCGGCATGGTCGCCAACTCAGTCCAGGGCCTCTCCAAGGAGAACATCACGGTTTCGACCACCGAGGGACGCCTCCTCTACGACGGCCAGTCGTCCAGCGGCTCGAACGGCATGGTCACCGAGAAGATCGCCGCCCAGCGCGAAGAGGCCGACCGCAAGCGCCGCGAACTCCAAGCCCAACTCGATACCGCCTTCGGTCGCGGCGCGACCGTGGTGCAAGTCATGGTCGAGATGGACTTCGACAAGTCCAGCACGACCGAGGAGAAGCGCACGCCTTCGGAAACGCCGGTTTCGATGCGCAGCATCACCGAAGACCTGACCGGCGAGCGACCCAATTCGGCCGGTGTCACGGGGTTGGAGAGCAACACGCCCGGCGCCCCGGCGACGAGCTCCAACGGTTCCGACTACAAGAGCAAGCAGGAGAGCCGCGAGTACCTGCACGACTACACGCGGACCGTTCGCGAAGCGGTTCCAGGCAGAATCGTCGCGATGGGCGTGAGCGTCCTCGCCGACTCGAGCCGGATCGCCGATCCCGCCGCGCAAACGACGCTTCAAAACACCGTCCAGAGCTTCTTGGGACCGCTGAACGATCCCGAGAAGTTTACGGCCAACGTCAACTTCGTCGCCTTCGATCAGACGGCAAACGCCGAAGCCGCCAAGGTGACCGAAGAGCGGGCCGCCCGCGACCAGATGCAGCAGATGTTCTCGCTGTTGCCGATCGCAGCCCTGCTTCTGGTGGCCTTCATGGTGGTTCGCACGGTGAAGCGCGTGGCCGTCACACCGGTGGCGGGCGACTTTCCTCCAACGGCAGGCGAAGGCCTCCCAGGCGGCGACCCCGCTTCGGCCATCGCCCCTTCGAACCTCGAGCAACTCGAGCAAGGACAGCCGGAGGGTCAAGCGTTGACGCCCAGCGAGTTCGCGAGCCTTGAAGGCCGCGACCTGGAAGAATACGACGAAGCCAGCGAGATCGAACCGCTCGAGTTGGGGTCGAAGAAGGTGAACAAGCCGCTGCAGCAGATCTACCACTTGGCAGAGAACAAGCCCGAGGAAGTCGCCAACCTGGTGAAGGCCTGGATGAAGGAGGAAGTACGATGAGACGCGCCGCATCTGAACTCAGTTACCGCCAGAAAGCCGCCCTGTTGCTGATGCTGCTGGGTCCCTCGCGCGCCGCGATGGTCATGCAGCACCTGCCCGAGGAGTACATCGAGGCGCTCTCGCTGGAGATGGCTCGCCTCGGCAAGGTGCATCCCGACCAAAAGATGCAGGTCATCACCGACTTCCACGAGTTGGCGATGGCGCAGGACATCCTTTCAGAAGGTGGCCTGGACGCCGCGAGGCAGGTTTTGGAGCAGGCCTTCGGCAGCGACAAAGCCAAGGACATCATCGGGCGCATCGTCGAAGCCATGAAAGTCGTCCCGTTCGACTTCCTCAAGAACGCCGACCCGTCTCAGGTCCTCTCGATCATCCAGGACGAACACCCGCAGACGATCGCGCTGATCCTCGCCTACCTGCCGCTGCAGAGCGCGTCCATGATCCTGACCAAGCTGCCCACCGAACTCCGCGCCGAAGTGGCTGGCCGCGTGGCGATGATGGACCAGACGCCGCCCGAGGTCATCAACCGCATCGAGAAGGTCCTGGAAAAGAAGGTCGCCAGCCTCGTGACCAGCGAGATGACGCAGGCGGGCGGACCCAAGGCGCTTGTCGAGATGCTCCATTCTGTGGACCGCTCCACCGAACGCGTCATCCTCGACGGTCTTGCCGAATCCCACCCCGAACTCGCCGAAGCCGTCAAGAACATGATGTTCGTGTTCGAGGACATCGTCCAACTCGACGACCGCGCGATTCAAGCGATCCTCAAGGAAGTGGACATGAAGGACCTGGCCACGTCGCTCAAAGGCGTCTCGAAGGAGGTCCAAGAGAAGGTCTTCCGCAACATGTCCGAACGCGCGGTCGGCATGCTCAAGGAAGAGATGGAGTACATGGGTCCCACGCGGCTGAAGGTCGTCGAGGACTCGCAACAACGGATCGTCAACATCATCCGCAAGCTCGAAGAGGCTGGCGAGATCACGGTGGCGCGCGGCAGCGAGGAGGACGTCCTCGTCTAAGCGGGGTCGAAGACCATGAAATCCGCCGTTCTCTCCGCTGGCGACTCCCGAGTCTCGTTGTTGACCGATGGCCTGCAATCCATCAAAGACGTCACGCGCGGGCTGGCCACGCGCGAAAGCCGTGTGTTGGACGAGCTTCGCCAGGAAGCCAAGCTGAACGGGTTCAAGGATGGCTACGAGGAAGGCCTGACCAAGGGCCACCAAGAGGGCCACGCCCAAGGTTATGCCGAGGGCCGCGCCCAGGCCCTGGCCGAGATCGAAGCCAACGAACGAGCCGCCGAGGCACGCTACGTCGAGAGCCTGAACGCCGAGAGCGCTCTCCTGCAACGGTGCGCTGCCGAGTGGTTCGCCGAAGCCGAAGTCAGCTTGGGCCGACTGGCGGTCGAGATCGCTGCGCGCATCCTGGCCACCGAAATCGAACAACGCCCTGAGACGATCCTCGACATCGCCAAGGCCGCTCTTGCGGAGGCGACCAACGCCACGCGAGTCCGCCTTCGCGCCAACCCGTTCCAAATTCCGATCCTGCGCGAGCGCAAAGAAACCCTGCTGGCCCTGTCCCCGATGCTCCGCGACATCGAACTCGTCGAGGACGCGAGCATCCGCGGCGGATGTGTCATAGACTCCGACGGGGGCGTGATTGACGCCCGCATCGAAGCGCAATTGGCGAACCTGGCGCGGGCCGCTCTGGAGGGACGATGAGCCTGACGGTCGAAGCGCCGACCTTCGCCCAAATGCGGCGCACGTTCGAGGCGACCCGCCTTTGGAACGTGTACGGCCGCGTCACACAGGTCGTCGGCCTGGTCATCGAATCGAACGGCCCCAACGCCCGAGTCGGCGACGTCTGCCTGATCGCCACGCACGGTGGCCAACGCATCGAAGCCGAAGTCGTGGGCTTCCGAGGCGAAAAGGTGTTGCTGATGCCGCTGGGCGAACTCTCGGGCGTTCGAGCGGGCTGCTTGGTCGAGGCTACCGGCGATTGCATGCGCGTTCCCGTTGGAACGTCGTTGCTGGGCCGCGTCCTCGATGGGCTCGGTCAGCCCATGGACGGTTTGGGCGACCTCGGCCACCACGAAACTTACCCCGTTCTGAACACGCCTCCAAACGCCCTTTCGCGCAAGATGATCGAAGCGCCGTTCGCCACCGGAGTCCGCGCCATTGACGGTCTTCTCACCCTGGGCGAGGGACAGCGCGTCGGCATCTTCGCAGGTTCGGGCGTTGGCAAGGGCACGTTGCTGGGCATGATCGCCCGCTACGGCAAGGCCGATGTGAACGTCATTGCGTTGGTGGGCGAGCGGGGAAGGGAACTGCGCGAGTTCATCGAGAACGATCTCGGTCCCGAAGGGCTGGAACGAAGCATCGTGATCTGCGCCACCTCCGACCAGCCCGCGCTGGTCCGCATCAAGGCCGCGTTCACGGCCACGGCCATCGCCGAGTACTTCCGCGACCAGGGCGC
>JACFNW010000204.1 GCA_019454665.1 Fimbriimonadaceae bacterium
GCCACCGACAACCGCGTGGGTGCGTGCGGCACCACGGTGTCGTTGTCGAGGATCATCAGCGATTCGAGCCGACCAAACTGGGCCAAACCCACCAGGGCCGCTCGCGTCTGCGAGCCGAACAAGAGACGCCGCTTCAACTGGGCCGCGCCAAGCGAGGGGAATCGGCTCTTGATCAACGAAGCCGCGCCGGCCACATGGGGCGAGGCCATCGAAGTGCCGGAGTACATCTCGTAGCCGTCCGGGGTCCCGTCGCCATCGTAGGCCACCGGCACGGTGCTCAGGATGTCGTCGCCAGGAGCGAATAGGTCCACCGTGAGACCGTAGTTCGAGAACGAAGCGCGCTGATCGCGGTCGTTGGTTGCGCCGACGCTGACCACGTTGGAGACTTCTCGGTTGTAGCTTGCGGGATAAAAGGGACTGTTGTCCACGTTGCGCCCGGCGTTCCCCGCCGCCGCGACGAACAGGATGCCTGCGTCCCGAGCGCGCTCGATGGCCTCTTTCATCAGTTGGCTGTGGCTGCCGCCGCCCCAACTGTTGTTCATGATGTGCGCCCCGTTCGTACGGGCGAAGTCAATGGAAAGGATCGCGTTGGCCGAAGTGCCGCCATCGGGACCCAGGAAGCGGACCGGCATGATCCGCACGCGGTGAGCCACGCCGGCGATGCCCACGTTGTTGTTGGCGACCGCCCCAATGGTGCCGGCGACATGGGTGCCGTGGCCGTCTTCGTCGGCTGGATTGGCGTCGTTGGAATAGAAGTCGTAGCCGATGACTTGGTTCGAGCCGTCGCGAAGGATGTTCGCGCTCAGGTCGGGATGCCCGGCGTCCACCCCGGTGTCAATCACGGCCACGATGGTGCCTTCGCTGCCCGTCGTCACGGCCCAAGCGTTGAGGGCGTTGATGTCCGCGCCGGCGGTGCCGCCCGTCTGGCCCGTGTTGCGGAGCGCCCACTGCTGGGAGAATTTGGGGTCGTTGGGAAGAGCCTGCGCGGGACGGTACACATAGTCGAGTTCTGCGACCCGGACTTCCGGAACCCGCTTCAGAGCCTCCACATAGCCGTCGGCCGACTGCCTCGCCCTCGGGGGCAACAGCAGTCTGGCGAAGTGAGGACTCTTGACACGGGTGTCCACCGCGAGGCCAAGGTCCGCGACCACACGAGATCGCCGTGCGTTCGAAGTCCCCGCCCTGAACGCCACCAACACGGCATTGGGCCGGAACTCGCCCTTTCCCTTCGCCTCGAACGGCCCCTGCGCGCCCACAGAGCCCGCAGAACCGACCAGCATACAGCCGCTCAGGGCCGCCAGAATCGCAAACCTCAACATCTGCTTCAGGATACACCATGGTCGTCTGGGCTCCCGAACGGCGCGCCGGGGCGTTCCACAACGAGCAGGGAATCCCACAAGCAATTCGATCCGTTTCCAAAAACCTGGTAATTCCACTGGGTTCCCCCGTATTTCGACTGTGGAATTCCTCCTGTGAGCATTACCGGTACGGGCCAGCAGACATGGACAGTCGGACGAGCGGCCCAAGCACGGAGGAACCACCAACATGTCGTTTCGCATCAACAACAACATCTCGGCCATGACCGCCCTGCGCAACGTGGGCAACACCAACATCGAAGCCCAGCGCAGCATCACGCGACTCTCCACCGGTCTCCGGATCAACTCCGGCGCCGACGACCCCGCCGGTCTCATCATCTCCGAGACCTTCCGCGCCCAGATCGGAGGCCTCGAGCAGGCCATCCGCAACAACCAGGACGCGATCAACTTCGGCAAGACCGCCGAGGGTGCGCTCGCCGAGATCAGCAAGCTCCTCAAGGATGCCCGCGCTCTGGCCGTCACCGGCGCCAACAGCGCGACGCTCAGCGAGGCGCAGGTCCAGGCGAACCAGCAGCAACTCAACTCGATCGCCGAGTCCATCACCCGCATTTCCGAGCAGACGCAGTTCGGCAGCAAGAAGCTGCTCGACGGCAGCGCCGGCGTGGTCGCCTCCTCGATCAGCGCGACGAACATCAACTACGTCAGCTTCACGGGCACGTTCAACGGCCAGGCGATCACCGCCGACTCGGCCGTCACCATGAACGTCACGACCGACGCCGAGCGCGCCACCCTGACCGGCACGCGAACGTTCGCCCTCGCCACGCCGGTTATGTCCGCGGCAGGCTCGGTCTCGATCAACGGACGCACGTTCTCCGTCACCACCGCCGACACGATCAGCGACGTGGTGGGCCGCATCAATCAGGCCAGCGAAGTCACCGGTGTGACCGCCGCATGGGCTGCGGGTGGCGGCGTGGTCCTCACCAGCAAGGAGTACGGCTCGGCGGCCGAGGTCAACCTCAACGACGCCAGCGGCATCCTGCTCTCGGCGGCGGGCGCCACGACCGATGCCGGAGTGAACGCCGTCGCCGACGTGTCGGTCACGGTCAACGGTTCGGCGGCAACGGTGACCTTCAACCAGGGCTCGGGCCTCAATCTGAAGGACCAGTACGGCAACACCATCACCCTCACCGAGAACGGCAACCTGACCAGCACGGCGCTCACCGTCGCCCAACTCAACGTGGGACGGACGCAGTTCCAGATCGGCGCGAACGCCGGTCAAACGGCCGGCCTCAACATCGCGAACTTCGCCGCGAGCGAACTCGGCAAGGGCGTCGTGTCCGGCTTGACTCTCGCCAACCTCGACATCACCGGCGGCACGTCGGCCACCCAGGCGATGCAGGTCATTGACAAGGCGATCGAAGAGGTCTCTGCCGCCCGCGGCAACATCGGCAACTTCATCCGCAACACGCTGGAATCGCAGGTCCGCAACCTCGGCGTGGCCAAGGAGAACCTGACGGCCAGCGAATCCGCGGTCCGCGATGCCGACATCGCCGACGAGATGACCAACTTCACGAAACTGCAGATTCTGCAGCAGAGCGGTATGGCGATGCTCGCGCAAGCGAACTCGTCCCCGAACGCTGTGCTGTCACTGCTCCGTGGCTAGTAAAGCTCGTCACTCGTCCAAACAAGGGCCCGGCTTTGCCGGGCTCTTTGGCATTTGGGCGAAGCCAAATCGGATGACGACTCGTCGAGTCCGTCGCTATGTTGTCGTGGGAAGTCGAAGCCGATGGCAAGTTGCCGGCAGGTTGTCGGCAGGTCGCACCTCCATATCACTTGCCAGCCACTCGCCGACCACTTGCCGGCCACCTGCCGACCACGGCCTACGCCTTCGCGATGGCACTGGTGGGCCCGGTGGGGTTCGAACCCACGACCAAGCGGTTATGAGCCGCACGCTCTAACCTCTGAGCTACGGGCCCGACCGGGGGAATAGTACCCGTGACCGGCCGACGGCAACGCCCGGCGCGGCTATCGGTCCGACTTGTTCAGCATCTGGCTCAGCGTCTTTTCCAGGGCCTCGCCTCGGAGCGACTGAACCGTGGCCAAGATCTTGCCTGTGTCGCCATCCACCAGCAGCGCGAACGGGATTCCCTCGACGCCGTACTGCTTGCCGATCGTGATGTCCCAGTACTTGCCTTCGTAAATCTGACGCCAGGGCATGTTGCGCTCCTTGGTAAACGCGGCGAGCTTCTCCGCCTGGTTGGCCTGGTCGAGGCTGATGCCGAGAATCTCGAGGCCCTGGCTGTGGAACCGCTCGTAGGCCTTGGTCAGGTTGGGCAACTCGGCGAGGCACGGGCCGCACCACATCGCCCAGAAGTCGAGCAACACGGTCTTGCCCTTGTAACTGGACGGGAAGGAGATCTTGGTGCCGTCGGTCGCCACGGCCTCGAACGGCGGCACGATCGCGCCGACGCTCAGGTCCGGAGGCAGCGGAATGGCATCCACCGACTTCTGCGATTGCACGGCCAGCAACTTGCCGCCCTCGGCCTTCAGCTCGTAGGTCCCCGAGCCAAAGTTGAACGGACCCATCACCGTCTCGGCGCGACCGTCGTTTTTGCCGTTGCCGTTGCGGTCCACCCAGACGCGCGGGCTGGAGCCCAGGTCGCCGGCGAACATGATCTTGAACGTCTCGTTGCCGACGGCCAGCGTGCCCTGGTAGCCGAAGTCGCCGTAGTAGAGAAGCGTGTTCTTCAGCGCCGCGCGCGCCGGGTCGTTCTTGTCGAATCGGTAGGCGTTGACCGTGGCTTCCTGACCGGAGATCGAGACCTTGGCCGAGCCCTGATGCATGGTCATGCCATTGGTCGTCCGGCTCTGCCAGGTGGTCGCGGGATCGTCCGTGAGGTCGCCGTTGCCGTTGGAATCCACAAACAGGCGGGCGGGCGCACCTTCCGGCTCGTCCAAGATGAACGCGAAGGACTTCGCACCGAACACCATCGTGCCGTACATCGGCGCCTTCAGGTCGGCGGGCGCCTTCTTGACGGCCTCCGACTTGGCGGTCATCTCGGCGCGAACGGGCATGTAGCCGCCCATCTTCGCCGTCATCCCGCTGGGGACGAAAGCCAGGTTGGAGGCTTGTGTGACAAGCAGAGCAGAGGCGAGCAATGTCGTCATGCGCCTATTCTATCGCGCTTTTGTTCGGGTTGGTTCGGGTTGGCTCGGTTTTTGTGCGGTAAGGTTCGGTGGGGTCAGGATTGCCCTTGTCTGACAAGCCATTCCGAACCAATCCAAGCCCAACCGAACCAACCCGAACCCTAATCTGAGCCCAATCAGTCCTTCGCCCAGAACATCGGACCCGCAGGTTCGGAGATGACCGCCTGCTTGAGCGTCTCCAGGGCCTTGCGCAGACCCTCCATGCTCGACATGAGGCCATCCTCGTGCTCGATGCTCAATACATCGTCGTAGCCCACCATGCGCAGGTTCGAGACGAAGTCCTTCCACCACTCAATGCCGTGCCCATAGCCGCAGGAGCGGAACACCCACGAGCGGTTGAGGATGTCGCCGTAAGACTTGGTGTCCAAGTTGCCGTTGCGCGCGGAGTTGTAGGGGTCCACGCGGGTGTCCTTGGCGTGGACGTGGTAGAGCGCTCCTTCTTCGCCAAGTTCGCGGACGGCTGCGATCGGGTCAATGCCCTGCCACCACAGGTGCGACGGGTCGAAGTT
>JACFNW010000205.1 GCA_019454665.1 Fimbriimonadaceae bacterium
TCGGCTCGGCGCCCAACGAAGCGCTGACCATCGTGAACGCCTGCCCCGCCAGCCGACCATCCACATCGTATGCACGCAGTTGCAGGTTCCAGTTGTCTTGGAATCGTTCGACCACCAGAACGACTCGACCCAACCGAGAGATCGGTTTGGCGTTTAGGTCGGCTTGGCCGGACATTTGGATGTTGAGTTGCATGCCGCCTTCGGGAGTCGGCTTTCCGAGGTCGCGCACCATGTCGGCGACCAGATTGTGCTGTTGCACGAACTCCTGCAACGCCTGGGACGCGGAGGCGGGCATGCGCACCTGTACGGCCGTCGGGCTGGTGGAGAACACGATCCGGTCGCCGGGCATCATGGCGGCGAGCGTTCGTTCGCCGACCCCCTTGGTCAGCATCAAAGCGGTGCGCTCGGCCGGCATGGTGCGCGAGGAGGGACGGGCGACGTTCGCGTTGACGAAGACCGCCCCGCCCGATTGCTCGCGTTGTTGCTGCATGCGGCGCTGGAACTCCTCTTGCGTCTTGAGGGCGTCTTCCACGGCTTGACGGGCGGCGTTGGCGTCGAGCGTCGGCCCCATGCCCGCGATGCGTTGGTCGAGAGCCCGTTGGATGCGGGCCGCACGATCGGCGATTTCCTCTTCGCGTTGCTTGCGCTCGGTTTCGGTGGTGAGCACCAGTCGGTAGCCGCCCTCGATCTTCTCCCAATCCGCGCCGACAGCCCGCGCCACGCGCGTCAACACGTCGTTGACCGGGGCATCCTTGACGTCGAGCAGCATCGTCTCGCCTCGGAAGCGGGGAATGGATTCCAAGTTCAGGCCGGATGCCGTCGAAAGCTCCTTCAGGAGCGTGGCCATCGGCACGACGCCCGTCTTCAGCGTCAGTTTGTCGGGGGCTTGAGCCAAGCTCGTCCCGACAAGTGCGGCCAAGGCCGCCAAGGTCAGCGTCATGCGTGTCATCGTGTTCGACATTCCGTACACCTTTCCGGGCGTGGACGGTTCCCGCAACCATTCTGACGTATGGGGGCCCCGGGTATTCCGCCGATGTCTCTTCGCGGGCTGGCGTACAATGCGCCCATGCGAAACCGATTCGCTCCCGTTCTCGGTGTTGCTCTGTGGGTCGCGGCCTCGATGGCCAACGCTCAGGCCACCGTCGTGCTGAAGCTCCAGCCCAAGGCCGGTTCGTCCTACAAGTACTCGTTGGTCAACGAGACGTCGGCCCAAGGCGCCCCCCAGAAGATGAAGATGACCATGTCGCAGACGCTCAAGGTCATCAGCGTCTCGGGTGGGAAGATCACCATCGAGGCCTCGACTTCCAACGTGAAGGCCGAGGGGATGCCTGCTTCCTCGGCGCAAGAACTCTCGAAGGTCAAGCTGACCACCGTCACGGACGCCTATGGAAAGGTGCTCTCGTCCAAGGCCGCGGGACACGAGATGGCCGAGGCGATAGCGAGTTCGTTGGGTGGAACCGGCTTTGCAGGCGTCGAGTACCCCCGGAAGGCCGTCGGCGTAGGTGCGACGTGGAAGGGAACCATTGATTTGGCGAAGATGCTCGAGGCCAGCGGGCTCAAGACGGGAGGCAACAAGATGACCGTCAACTACAAGCTCGTCAAAATCGAGAAGCAGGGCGCCAAGACGGTGGCCACCATCGAGCAGACGTTTTCGGGCAGCGCCACGGCCCAACCGCCCGCAGGGACCCAGGGCGGCGCGTTGAACCTCTCGATGCGGGGCAAGTCCACCATCACGGTGGATGTGGCCGACGGGATGATGTTGTCCACTCGCGGCGAGGTGACGACCTCGATCAAGTCCGGGACCCAGTTCAACATGACGTCCACCACGACGACCACGTCCAAGCGGGTTTAGAACCCCATGCCCTTCGAGCCCCTTGGCACCGACGAGCGGGTGAGCGTGCCTCAAAAGCCCGAGCCCGACATGGACTCGGCGATGCTCATGGGGTGCACGGGGTTCGTGTTCGCTTCGATCGGCGGGTACTTCGTGTCCGTCTGGCCGTTCTTCGTGGTCGGCGACCTTCACACACTCACAGGATTGGGGACGGCGGCCGCCTTGGGCTTCGTCCCCGCCGCACTGCTGGGCTTTGCGCTGGTGCATCGCTACCGCTTGCCCGGTGCGTGTGGGGCGGTCGGCGGTGCCATGGCGACGGCCATCTTCTTGCACCTTCAACTGAAGCTCTTGGAGTGGGGGTTCGAACTGCCGGATGTGCCGGACCCCGAGTACCCGCCCGCGATGTCATGGATCGCGCCGCTCATCTGGGTGCTGGCGATCGTCTTGATCGAAATGGCGGCGCTGAGCCTTTGGCCGGAGGGTGGCAAGAAGTCGAGCGAGGCTTGACCTGGTCGTTTACTCCTCGGCGTCGAGGATGCGGCTGCGCCGCGTGAATCGGAAGTTGGGCACGGGAAGGAGCGTCTCATCGCGCCGGATGGGCGCCTTGCTGCCGCCCGCCATCTTGTGCATCCGTTGCTCTAGGTCGGCGACGTACTCGGCCATCTGGCGTTCGACGTCGCGGCGCATCTCCTCCATCTCGTCGAGCAGTCGCAGGATGACGTCCACGCCGGCCAGATTGACGCCCAGATCTTGGGTGAGCCGTTGGATCTGCCTCACGCGCCGGATGTCCGATTCGCTGTAAAGCCGGTTCTTCGCGCCGACGCGGGCGGGCACGACGAGGCCCAGCCGCTCGTATTGGCGGAGCGTTTGCGGGTGGACGTTGCAGAGTTGCGCGGCCACCCCGATCATGTAGACGGGCTGGTTTTCGGCTCTCATGCGGGCACCTGCTCCAGAGCGGCCAGTTGTTCGAGCAGGCGGCGTTGCTCGGTCGAAAGCGTCTTGGGTACGGTGACCTTGACCCGCGCGTACAGGTCGCTGACTCCTCCGCCGAGCCGGGCCAGGCCCTGTCCCGCCAATCGGAACGTTTGCCCCGACTGAGTGCCTGCGGGAATCCGCATGGCCACCGAGCCGCGCAACGTGGGCACCCGCACTTCGCCGCCCAGAGCGGCCTGCAGGTAGGTGACCGGGACCTCGACCTCCAGATTCTCTCCCTTCGGGGTGAACTTCTCGTGCCGCGCCCAATGGACAACGACATACAGGTCGCCCGCCTTGCCGTTCGCTCCCGCGTGGCCCTTGCCCGGAACACGGAGTTTCTTGCCGTCTTGGATGCCCTTGGGAATCGTGACTTCGACCTTCTTGGTCCCAGGGACGGTGGTGATCCGGTCGCGCGTGCGAACGGCGTCGGTGGTCTGGTAGGTGAGCGTTCGCTTGGTGCCGCGATCCACTTCTTCAAGGGAAACCTCGATCTCCTTCTCGATATCGCGGGGCTCGAACGAATAGTCGCCGAGGTCCACGCGCCCGCCGCCCGAGAAGTTGTGCATGATCTGTTCGAACAGGCTCTCGAACGGACTGCCGCCGCCGCCCATATGGAATTCGAAGTCGCCCATGTGCCCGCCTCCGTTGCCGAAGTTGGCGCCGAACTTTTGAGCGGCCTCCCAGTTCGAGCCGAACTGATCGTAGAGCTTTCGCTTCTCGGGGTCGCCCAGCACTTCGTACGCCTCGCTGACCTCCTTGAACTTGGCCTCGGCCGCCGGATCGTTGGGGTTGACGTCCGGGTGGTACTTGCGCGCCAGCCGCCGGTAGGCGCTCTTGATCTCCTTCTCGTCGGAGCCTCTCGGCACATCCAGGGTCTTGTAGTAGTCTTTGGCCATAGTCTGCCACGCTCAATGACTTGATTATACGACGCTCAAGTAAGTTGAGGTGACTCTTGTCCTATCGGAGGTGCTCGAGGACGAGGTCGGCCGTTCGCGAGACGGCGTCGCTTGGGCCGAGGATGCCGTGCAATTCGTCCATGGCGGCCAGTTGCTTCGCACGCTCAGAACCGTCCAATAGGGCGACAAGGTGCTCGCGAATCGCTTCGGGCGAAGCGTCGTGCTGAATCAGCTCGGGGAGCACGCCGCGTTGGAGCAGGATGTTGGGAAGCGAGATGTAGTCGTACTTGGGCCGCAGTATCCGCGCTTCCAGTTCCATCATCGGCGTGAACCGGTAGACCACGACCGTCGGGCAGCCACATAGGGCCGCTTCCAGGGTCGCGGTCCCAGAGCAGACAATGGCGGCATGCGACCGCCTCAAGACCCCGTGGGTGTCGGCGACGGCATAGTGGAGCCGGTCCGCGGAGACATGGGCTTCCAACGCCTCCTTGACCACGTCGCGGTACGAGTCGTTGACGAGCGCGACTTCGAACTCGTAACCGTCGAGCGGCGCGATGGCGGGCCCGATCACACGCAGGTTGGCCAGCACCTCGTGCTCCCTGCTGCCCGGCAAGAGAGCGATACGATTAGGAAGCCTAACATTCGATGCGCGGCTGGCCTCGACGAGTTCTTTGAGAGGGTGACCGAACCAATGAACGTTTGCACCCATGCCGCGAAGGATGTCGGCGGACCAAGGGAAGGGCGTCGCGATGGCGTCGGCGATCTTAGGTAGATCGGTTCCCTGACGATCTCGCCGCCACGATCCGGGCGGGATGAAGTAGACCACCTTCCACCCCAACGCCTTGGCGAAGCGCGCCAGACGGATGTTCATGTAGCCGAAGTCGATGGCGACCAAGACGCCGGGAGGCTGGCCGCGAAGGAACTTCTTGGTGCGGCGGTAGCCGACCAGTATTCTTGGGTATGCCTTGACGGATTGGACCACGCCGAGGACGCCCCACGTCCTGGAGTCGGCCACCAAGTCGGCGCCCGCTGCCGCCAGCCGGGGTCCGCCCACGGCATGGCACTTGACGGAGGGGTCCCGTTCGAGAATCTTGCGCAGCAGAAACGCGCCGTATGCGTCGCCAGATGGTTCGCCTGCCGAAATAAGAAGGCTCACGGCTGGTCGCCGCGCCCGCTCTTGCCCTTGAAGAGCCGCTCTTGGAATTGGATCAGGTACTCGACCTCGGCCGTATGGGGCACTTCCCGCCGCACGATGTCCAAGGCATGGGTCAGGCCGAGCTGAGACTTGAAGAGGAGTTTGGCGGCCTTGTGCAGCGCCA
>JACFNW010000206.1 GCA_019454665.1 Fimbriimonadaceae bacterium
TACCAACTGAGCTAACGGCCCGGAGAACACAGAGGATACCACGAGGCTCCCGGGGCGATGCAAGGCCGGGCGGGGTGGGGCGGGACCAAGGCCGTCGCGCCGCCGCACGAGACTCGACTCGATCCAACTCACCGATTCAGACGCCGACGCCCGTATAATCAGGGTTCCGCTCATGAAACTGGCCATCGTCATTCCCGCACGCATGGGTAGCCAGCGCTTTCCAGGCAAGCCGCTGGCCGATCTGTGCGGCAAGCCCATGGTCGCCTGGGTCTACGAACGGGCTGTGGCCAGCGGCGTCGCCGAGCAGGTCGTCGTGGCCACCCCGGACGACGAGATTCTCGGCGCGTGCGCCGCGCGCGGGATCGCCGCGATCAGGACCCGTGCCGACCACCCTTCCGGGACCGACCGGATCGCCGAAGCCGTCATCCACCTCGACTGCGACGCCGTGATCAACGTTCAGGGCGATGAGCCGCTCATCCGCCCGGAGACCATTCGCTCGTGTGCGCAGCCCTTTTTCGAGCGCTCCGAAGCCGTCATGACCAGCGTGTTCGCCTGGTGCGGCGAAGACGAGATCGAAAACCCCGCCGTGGTCAAGGTAGTCACCGACCTGGACGGCCGCGCCCTCTATTTCAGCCGCTACCCTATTCCTTTTCCACGCCACCCTCGATCTCGGCCGCCCAAGAAGCACATCGGCATCTATGGCTACACTCGCGACGTCTTACGTGCGTTCGCCACATGGCCGCCTACTTGTTTGGAGATCGCAGAGGGCTTGGAACAACTTCGGTTCTTGGAACACGGGGTCGCCATCCATATGGCCGAGGGGGAGGGCTCCGAACTAGCCGTAGACACCCCAGAACAAGCCGACATGGTACGCCGACTCCTTGGGGGTCTGGTTGATTGACCTTTCGAAGGCGATCACCATCGCCGACGACTGGGAGGAACCCGAGGGTCTGCACGAGCTGACCAACCGTTTGCTTGAGCATCACCCAGACGCCGACCTCGCCAAAACGAGATTGGCGTACTACTATGCCGAGAAGGCCCACGAAAACCAGAAGCGAGACGACGGCACCCCCTACATCAATCACCCTTTGGCCGTCGCCACAATCGTTGCGGACATGATGATGGACGACCAGACCGTCATCGCTGCTCTCATCCACGATACCGTCGAAGACAACGAGCAAGTTTCCATCGAGGCGATCGAGAAGATGTTCGGCCCCGAGGTCCGCCACCTTGTCGAGGGCGTCACCAAGCTCAGCTGGAAGGCGGTTGGCGAGTTCGGACCGCAATCCCGCAAGGCACAAGAGACCTTCAAGGCTGCAGAATCCCTTCGGAAGATGCTCCTTGCCATGGCCAAGGACTTCCGTGTTATGGTCATCAAGCTTGCGGACCGCTTGCACAATATGCTGACGTTGGACAACCTGCCCCCCCACAAGCGCACTCGAATCGCGAGCGAAACGCTAGACGTTTACGCTCCGCTGGCGGCCCGATTGGGCATCTGGCAGATCAAATGGCAACTAGAAGACCTGGCGTTCAAGCATCTGCATCCAGACGAGTTCCGGACCATGACGGAGTTGGTCGCCAAGTCTCGGGCCCAGCGTGAGATTGACATCAACCGCGCAATAGATTCTCTGCGCGTCAAGCTTGGCGAAAACGGGCTCTCCGACGTCGAAATCCAGGGCCGACCCAAGCACCTGTACAGCATCTTCAACAAAATGGTTCAGCAAGGTCTGGATTTCGACCAGATTTACGACTTGCTGGGATTGCGCATCGTGGTGAACACGGTGCCCGAGTGCTATCTTGTGCTCGGCATTGTCCACACCCTTTGGGTGCCCATGGGCAACATGTTTTACGACTATATCGCCAAACCCAAGTCGAATGGATACCAATCGCTTCACACCAAAGTCATGGGCGGACACGGGGATCCCATGGAAGTGCAGATCCGAACGCGGCGGATGCACGAGATCGCGGAGTTTGGCGTTGCCGCCCACTGGACTTACAAGGAGGGCAAGTCCAAGGAAGACGAGACCAGCAAGCTGGCCAACCTGCGGCAACAGCTCCTGGACTGGTCGAGCGATGCACGGATGTCGAGCGATTTCCTGCGTTCTCTTTCGACGGACCTTTTTTCGGAGCAGGTCTTCGTGTTTACACCAAAGGGCGACGTCATTGATCTTCCCAAGGGAGCTACCCCTGTTGACTTCGCATTTCGTGTCCACACTCAGGTTGGCATGACGTTGGTTGGTGCAAAGATCAACGGACAAATCGCTCCACTTCATTCGACCCTGAAGAACGGGGATGTTTGCGAACTGATCACGCGAAGCAACGCTGCGCCAAGTCTTGATTGGTTGTCGTTCGTCAAAACCTCCAACGCCAAGTCCCGTATACGGGCGTACGCTCGGCGCATCAAGCGGGACGAGCACGCACACCTGGGCAGGCAGTCCGTCGAGCGCGAGTTGAAGAGCATGGGTGTCGAGCCACGGGACTACATGGGTGAGGATCGTATTCGTGACGTGGCCCAACATTACGATGGGTGTCAAGACGCGGATGATGTTCTTGCCAAGGTCGGGGCCGGGCTTGTCACGGCGACCAGCGTTGCGCAGAGGCTTCGCGGCAACGTGCAAGAGGCACCCCCCCCCCAAACTCACCGCATCGAAGCCAAGCACTCTGCCGAGGGTAAGACGTTGCTGGTCTCGTCCGGGTTTGGCAATCTCATGGTGCGGCGAGCGAGGTGTTGCGAACCCATCCCTGGTGACGAGGTCGTTGGTTATGTGACCAGGGGACGCGGGGTCATGCTGCACCGATCCGCCTGTCCCAACGCGATTCATCTGCGCGAAACCGAGGCGGAGCGGCTGCTGCATTTCGAGTGGCCGTCGGATGGTTCCCAATACCCTGTCAACCTGAAGATCGTGGCTCAGGACCGGCAGGCGCTTCTGTTGGACGTCAGTACCATCTTTGCGGAGGTCGGCGCGAATGTGGGCAACACGCGCATCCGCACGCTACCCAACCACACGGCCGAGATTCTGGTCGAGCTGAAGCTCGAGGACGCCACCAAGTTGAGTCAAGTGATGACTCGGATCGGCCACTACTCGGACATTATCAGTGTTCTCAGGTTGTTCGGTCGGGGTGCAGGGGCATGAGGGCGGTCGTCCAGCGGGTTCACAAGGCCGAGGTAGTGGTCGGTGGACAAGTCGTTGGCTCGTGCGGGCAGGGCCTGTGTCTGTTGGTGGCTGCGCACCGAAACGACACGGTTGCCGACGCCGAGAAGCTGGCAAACAAGACCGCGCACCTGCGCATATTCTCCGATGCGCAGGGGAAGATGAACCTCTCGCTCTTGGACCTCGTAGGGGCGGGAGTAGGTGTTGGCGTGCTGGCCGTATCGAACTTCACAGTCTATGGCGACGCTGCCAAGCAGCGTCGGCCGAGCTTCATGGATGCCGCGCCTTATGAGGAGGGCCAAGTACTGTTCGATTGCTTTGTCTCCCGGCTTCGAGCGATTGGGCTGCCTGTGCAGACCGGCGTTTTCGGTGCCCACATGGAGGTTGGTTTGGTCAACGACGGTCCTGTCACTTTGATTCTGGAGTCTTGAACTTATGCGCTACGACCCGAAGCGAGTTCCTATCGAAGTCAGTCTCCAGCGTTTGCACCAGGACTACCAAACGGCTGATTCTCGTCGTACCGTGCGCCAGTTCTCGGTCGAGCCGATACCCAGGGAGGCCATCGAACTCGCGTTGTTGACGGCCGGAACCGCCCCAAGCGGTGCGCATCGGCAACCCTGGTACTTCGTAGCGATTTCGGATCCTGAGCTCAAGCAGCGGATCCGGACCGAGGCGGAGATCGAGGAACGCGACTTCTACGAACGGCGCGCGCCCAAGGAGTGGTTGGACGCCTTGGCTCCGCTGGGTACGGACTTCGTCAAAGCACACTTGACCGACGCCCCCTGGCTGATCGTTGTGTTTCGGCGAGACAGCGAGCCCGGCCCTGGGGGCACGCGGTTGAAGAACTACTACATGACCGAGTCCGTAGGCATCGCTTGCGGCTTCCTGATCCAGGCTTTGCACCGGGCCGGCTTTTCCTGCCTGACCCACACGCCTGCCCCGATGACGTTTCTGCGCGACGTTTGTCAACGACCGACTACCGAGAAGCCTTTCCTGATTCTGGCGGTCGGCTATCCCGCCGAGGGGTGTACCGTGCCCGATTTGGACCGGAAGCCCCTCGACGAGATTGCCGAATTCCGTTAGTCGCCTTGCGCTCCGAAGTTGGCCCGCAGAATGAGGAAGTCCGGGATTCCGACGCGTCCGTCCTCGTTTAGGTCGGCCATCGCGTTGTAACCCGCCGACCCACGTGTGGTACCGAAAGCGGCACGCAAGGCCAGGAAGTCGGCGACGTTCACCGAGTTGTCTCCGTTGACGTCGCCGTTGACCATGTCGAGCACCACGTCGGAGTTGGCGGCACCGCCGACGTGAACCGTACGACGCAGCCAGTGCCGCACCTTTGTGGAGACCCCGAACTCCGCCTGTGCCGGCGCCGAAACGGTGAACCGACCGAACGGGTCGAGCATGACCGTCTCTTCTCGGATGAGGTCTCCAGTAACCGGCTGAAGGAACCTCAGCAAGACCGGCCCGCTGATGTCGGCGAACGGGTCTAGGTCGCTGTAGGCCACGGCTCCCCTGAGCATGCGGGGCCCGACGGCCAGCACGGCCTGGACTTTGTCCGCCAGCTCGGCTTCGATCGTCACGTCCACCGGATCAGCGACCAGCGATGTCTGGACCTCGAAGGTCGCAGACCGCTTGCCTCTCCCGATGACCACCTGCGAAGGCACGCTGGCAGCCGGTTCCGAGGAGTCGAGAAGGACCGTCTGATCATCCAGGGCGTCGCCCGATAGGAACACCCTGCCCATCACTCTAGCGCCGCCGATGACACTGTTGGCGTCGAGCTCGATGCGGACGACCCGCAACGCCCGAAGTTGGACCTTCGCGGTCTGTTCGCCGAACCCGTACGAGGCGGTGACCGTGTACTCCC
>JACFNW010000207.1 GCA_019454665.1 Fimbriimonadaceae bacterium
CGACCGACATGCCGTCGAATCGCACCTCGTGCAATCCGTGGACGCCCCGACCTCGCAATTCCTCATCGAACGGACGGGCATGTTGCTCGCCAGCAACTACCGCTACGTCGCCGGCCGACGCACCACGATGCAGGGCAACAACACGCTGCTCGAAGGCGCGTTCATCTCGCCGCTGGGCCAACCCGCCCCCCTCGTCTGGGTCGTCCGCCGCGAAGGCCGCCGTTGGCGTGTAGACGCCGACGCCACGCTTCAGATCGTCAGCGGCCGACCGATCCGGTGAGGGTCTTTGGGGTTTGGTGGGGTTTGGTGGGGTTAGGTAGAGTTCGGTGAAGTTCGATTAGGGTTGGGTTATGTTACGACGCCTCGTAGCGGACCTTGAAGTACACCGTGAACTGCACCACCGGCTCGACCACCACCGGCTCGATCACCACGTCGAAGATCGAGGCGTCCATGGCATCGAAGAACGCCGTCCTCGGCTTCCGGGCCATCTGAAGGTTGAAGTTCTGGCGGTAGGCGAACATCTGCTGGGACTCCTGGGCCACGTACGACGAATACATCGCCGTGGGGTAGTACGTCCCGAACTCCTGAGCGTAGACCTGCTTCGGCTTGCCGAACTTGAGCCCGAGCCCACCCTCCAGTTGGGACACCTTCTGCTTGACGATCCGCGAGGCTTCCTTCATTAGCCGGGCGCGCACGCCTTCGAGGTCGGTGACCACGTAATCCACCTTCACCAAGTCGAACACCCCAGCCTTAGACGCCGCTTCGGCGAGCGATTCCAACCGGCCGATCGCGTCGAACTTCACCGAGACCGTCTTCTTGAACTCGAAACCGACGACCACCTCTTTGGCCAAATCGCCTGCGACCTCGAACCCGAAGATGCGGTTCTGGGAGACGAAGTCGTCCTTCACGTCCTCGGGTCGAACACCCGCTTGCCGTAGGTTCGAGCGGAACGCCTCCAGCGTCTCGGCCATCCGGCTCCGCGCCTTCTCCAGGTCCTCTCCTTCGACGCTGATCCCAAACACAGCCACGAACGAATCGGCCTTCACGTTGATCATCACGCCCGCATCCACGAACACGCTTTTGGCGTTGGGGAGTTCGTGCGTCTTCCGTTTGGCCAATTCCTGAACCCGGGCGGAATCCGAAGCGGTCTCCCTGCCGAACGTGGCCACACCACCTCCGACTTGGGCGGACGACGCGACAGCGGAGCAAACGACGAGCAACACGGGAAAGGCCTTCAGCATGGGGGGTACCTCAGACCATCAGACGCCTCGCCCGGGCGGGCAAGGCACAGGCCGGCGATCCAAGGACTCAGGCTTCCGCCGAAACGGGGTCGGCCGAAGCGATCCCGGACAGCAGCTGGTCAATGACGTCCTTGGCCGTGTACGACGTTTGGCCCCGCGCGATGAACCGATTCAGGTTCGCCACGTCGTCGCCCGAAGTCACGATCGGCACTTCTTCGTAGCCGCCCTTGCGGCGCTGGCCCAGCCCGATGGTCGCCAACAGCCCATTGCACACGCACTTCCGGCCCGCGGTCTCGGCGGGGTCGCCGCCCTTGGCGAGGAAGTCCTCGATGGGCTCCGAGGCGCAGCGGTAGCCGATGGTGCCGTCGTCCTTGCGATAGGCTTCGCGCAGGTATCCCAAATCGCAGATGCGCTCCCGCTGCTCGTAGACTGAGTTCTCCGACATCGTGCCCGCCATCTGCAACACTTTGAATGGGAATCCCGTCGGCGAAGCCAAGGGATCGGTGTGAACGCGCGCCGCGCCCTCCAATGCCGCGCGGATGACGCGCGCCTTCAATTCGGGGGCGATGCCCGACTCTTCGCTGAACGCGAACGGCGTGCCCACTTGAACGCCCTGCGCGCCTTCCTCGATGGCCTCGCGCAGCTTGCCGCCGCTGCCGTAAGAGCCAGCCAGCCAGAACGGCATGCCGAGTTCGCGAAACTGCGAGAGGTCGGGGATGTCGCGGGGACCGTACACGGGCTCGCCCGTCTCGCTGAGCACCATCGCGCCTCGCGGCGGCGCGTTGTGCCCGCCGGCGGTCGCGCCTTCGATCACGAAACCATCGGGCGGAACCGAGGACTTCTTCGCGAGGTTGTTCGCCAGGATGTGAGACGTGACGATGGCGAGGAACTGCGGCCGCTTGGGCGCGTCCGCTCCCGGCGCCATGTACTCCTCCGGGTCGAACCGATTGGTGTAGGTTTCGTTCGAAGCGGCTCCGGCCACATAAATGGGCAACTCCGTGGGCTCGAGCGCTGCCAGACGGTCCAACGCGCCGGGAATCGCGCGGGGGATGCCCGCGCCCATCAGAACGAAATCCACGCCTGCCAGCATCGCGCCGAACAGCGACGGCAACGTGGGCAACTGGATCTTCTCCAGCAGGTTGATGCCTACCAACCCCGAGTGGCCGCGCTTGGCCAGAAACACCTCGACGAAGTTCGCCACGACAAGGAGTTCGACCAGCGCCTTCGGGGGCACCAGCGCCGGCACGGGCTTGGACTTGAACGGTTTGTCGGGGTCCTTGCCGCCTTGGACGAAGTACCGCTCGTAGATGCGGGCGGCCATGTCCTTGATCGGAAAATGCTCCAGCGCCTCGCGCATGTGGTTGCCCGGATCGCCGACCTGCAACCGACGAACCAGCACCGTGTCGATCCCCGTGCCGGAGACGACGCCCATTTGTCCCAACATGGCAACCGTGCGGGCCAGGTTCCAGTTGGAAACGGCGACGCCCATGCCGCCTTGGATGATTCGGGGATAGACCATGCTCAAAAACGCGCCCTGAGGCGATGCGTGGGACCGGGCGGCGCTTCACACGCACGCAACCCATCACACCCCATTATCTACGGATCAATCGTCCAGACGGTGCGTCTCGTCATGAAAATGCTCCGAATCTCGCGATTTCTGTACGTTTGGGGACCCGACATCCGACAGAGGGCCGTTACAATGGACCCTGTGCTGCCCATCCTGATCGCCGCAACGCTCGTCGCCGCGACCCCCGTCGAGGACCGAGAATACACGTTCATGCACTTCCTGGTGCATCCCCAGCGCCCCCAACTGCCCGCCGAGAAAGCCCAGAAGGTGCAGGCCGAACACCTGGAAAACCTCGGTTCGCTGGGCCGTTCGGGCAAACTCATCGCCGCCGGGCCGATGGAGAACGCCGGCCGCATCCGGGGCATCTGCATCCTGGTCGTGCCGCCGGACGAGGTGCGCACGCTCATGGCCAAAGACGCCACGGTCCGCGAGAACCTCCTGATCGTCGAAACCCTGCGCTGGAAAGCCCCCGTCGGGTTCACGGGCAAGGCCAAAGAGCCGATGGAACTCACCCAGGCGGGGCTGGCCTACTTCAACAAAGGCCCCCGTTGGGAGACCCTCCTGCCCACAGCGAGCGAAGCGCTGTGGAAGGAGCACGAGGCGTTCTGCGCCGGACTGGCCACCGAAGGCAAAGTGCTCGTCCGCGGCCCCGTGCTCGACGAGCACCACCGCCGCGAGATCCTGATCTGCCGCAGCGACAACGCGGCGGAAGTCGAAGCGATGCTGGCCGCGAGCCCGGCCGTCAAGGGCGGGCTGCTCTCGGTCGAGGCGTACCGCTGGTGGTACGGCAAGGGCACGCTGCCCGCGAAAGACGGCGACTGAAGTCTCAGAAGTCCTTCGAGCGCATCAGCAGAATCAGCGAAGGCGCGCCCAGCAGGGCCGTCACCGCACCCACGGGCATGTCCACCACGGCCTTGACCTGCTGCGCGAGCACATCGGCCAGCAACAGCAGCGAACCGCCGACCAGCCCCGATCCGATCAGCGAATACCGCCAGTCCACACCGAGCAAACGGCGCGAGATATGGGGGGCCACCAAGCCCAGAAAGCCGATGATGCCCACGGAACCGACCGCCGCCGCGGTCATCACGCTCCCCGCGCCCAAGATCACCCGCTTCAACCTTGCGGTGTCCACGCCAAGCCGCTGAGCGGTCTCCTCCCCGATGGCGAACGCGTTCAGCCGCCGAGTCTCGCGCGCCAGCGCCCAGCCCCCGAGCACCAACACGATCGCCAGCACGGCGTTTTGGGGCCAATAAGCCGCCGACGTGCTGCCGAGCAGCCACCGCAACACCTGGTTGGTGTCCTTTCCCGCTGCGAGCAGCATCAACGTGGTCAGGGCCGAGAGCATCGCGCCGACCACGACGCCCGCCAGCAACAGCGTCCGCACGTCCACCACCCCGCGCCGCACCGAAAGCGCATACACCAGGGCGAGCGAGGCCGCCCCGGTCGCCGAAGCCGCCGCCACCATGCCCAACCCCCAAAACGCCGTCTGGAAACCGAGCAACACGGCCGCAACGCCGCCCACCGCCGCACCCGACGACACGCCGACGATGTACGGCTCGGCCAACGGATTGCGGAACAACGCCTGAAACGCCGACCCCACCAAGCCCAGAATCGCGCCCACGGCTAGACAAGCCACCGCACGGGGCAGGCGAACGCGCCAGATCACGCTGTTGGCCGCATCCTGACCGCCTGCATCGCCCCGAAAGAGCTGCCGCACCACGTCGGCGAACGAAAGGTCGAACGCGCTGCCAACCTTCACATGGAGCACGAGGCACGCGAATACCAAGCACGCCAGTGCCAGCGTCATGGTCTTCGCGGAGGAGCGGGGCACGGGCTGATTATGGATGAGGGACCGCGAAGTAAAATCCCCAGCCAGTGACCGCCCCCCCTGGACCTCGCCACGACGCCATCGGCATCGGGCTGCTCGGCTTCGGCACCGTCGGCGTCGGCGCGTACCGGATGCTCGCCGACAACCGAGACGCCATCGTCCGCAAAATCGGTCGGGAATTCGAGGTCGTCAGGATCGGCATCCGCGACCCCTCCAAGCCACGCATCGCCGACGCTTCCCTGCTCACCACCGAACTCGAACAGGTGGTGGACGATCCGCGTGTGTCCATCGTCGTCGAAGTCATGGGAGGGCTGGACCCCGCCGGTCCGCTCATCGAACGCGCCTTGCGTAACGGCAAACAC